>JAFTGN010000039.1 GCA_017457865.1 Lachnospiraceae bacterium
ACTTTGGTGACGCCAAAGATTATGGACACTCTCAGAAAGTATCCGCCTCATACACTGGGCATCACAATTTATGGTGTATCGCCAGATACATACAAAAAAGTGTGCGGCAATCCGGATGGATACCACATGATGATGTCTGGCTTAAAGATGCTTCTCACATTGCCTTCCCACATAGAAATTCGAACAACTATTATCAAAGATAATCTGGATGAAGCTGACAAAATTGAGAAATTCATCAAAAGTTTTGGAAATCGGGTCACATTCAACATCAATCAGACGGTTTTTCAATCAGGGAGAGAAAGTATTGGTGATGCAGCAAAGTGCCGCCTTTCGCCACAACAAAATGCCGCATTCTATTGTAACCGATATTGCAGGATGGTGGATGAATATGTGCAAAACCCGGAAAAGCTCACTGAATTGCGTTTGGATCAGGAAGCACATGAGCCAAAAGAGCCTGCCCCACAGGAAGCGGTTATGGATCATATGCCATATGGATGTCATGCAGGATATCAGGAGTACACAATCACCTGGGATGGACGTATGCTGCCATGTACGTTATTTGGAGGATGTTTTACAGAACCTTTTGTCGAAGGATTTGAACAGGCATGGAAAAGACTGGAAACTGTCATGCCGAAGTTACTTTTGCCGGAACAATGTCGCCAGTGCAGTGTGCAGCAGTTTTGCGGTGTATGTGCGGCAAGCCGGTATTGTGAGACAGGAGATGTCAATGGCATTCCGGAGTACTTCTGTCAACTGGCAGAAGCGTATACAAAATTATTGAAATAAGGGAGATTTTTATTATGAAGAAAACAACTTATGAAAGCCCTACAGCAGTTTTTGTCAAGACGGAACTATTCGAGAATGTGGCAGATCAATGCTGGGCAAATGCCAGACTTTACTGTCTGGTTGATCCTAGCGATGAGGAAAATCTTGGAAACACAAGATATGCGGATCTTGCAAATTTTGTACCATCTCAAACCGGGTGTAATGCGGATACGATAGAGGAAATAAAAAACTACTTACGACAAAATTATGGTTATGGTGCCAGAACCGGGAGTTATCTGACTGAAAATGATATTAGCACAATTATAAAATCTGGCGGCGGTAGTGATGGTCAACCTTTGAAGACAAGTAAATATATCCAGAAAGTAAGAAGCTGATCTATGCATAATCTGGGTGTATGTTTACCTTCCTCTTATCAGATTGCCGGATTTCATCTGGTTGTGCAAAAGGAACGTGGGGCATCTCCGGTTTTTTGCCCTCATGTGATGGATGCATTTTCATTTTGCAATCCAGTGAAACAGGCCGATTTTACCCTTACCATCCAAGCGGCCTGCCCGGTTCACCGGCCAATGACAGAACAACAGCTTCGTGTGACATCAAATGGTGTCACCATGTGGTATGGCACAGAGACTGAGCACGTGTATCTGGAATCGGATGTAGATTTGAAGCACTGGAATCTGCATACGACATATGGTGATAGTAATATAGATGAGTGGTTTGATAAGGTGGGAAATTTGTTTGCCTGGGCAGTACCGGGAAAAGGGGCATTTGTGCTTCATGGCGTGATTTTAGAGTGGCAGGGCAAAGGTATCATCCTGACTGCTGCATCTGGCACAGGGAAGAGTACCCACGCACGCCTGTGGCGAGAGTATGAAAACGCTTTGATCATCAATGGTGACCGGACATTGCTCCGCAAGGAGAATGGAAGGTGGTATGCATATGGAACACCATGGAGCGGTTCGTCAGGAGAGTGCGTCAACCGCAGGATTTCTTTGGATGCGATTGTTTTTTTGGCACGTGGAAACGCAAATGAAGCCAGTCGTATCGCACCTCTCAATGCCATGGAAAAGATGTTCCCTCGTATGATTGCCCCAAAATGGCATCCTGCGTATTCGGCAAATGCTGTTGATTTGGCAATCAGTTGTCTGGAACAGGTTCCTTTATTTGCGCTTCATTGCCGACCGGACGCAGATTCTGTCAGTACATTAAAAACTGCTCTTCTGGCTGCAATATAAATCATGGGAGGAATGTTAATATGATGGAGGAAAAACGCTGGATTTCCTCGAAAGCACTATTCACAGCGATGGAAGCACTGCTTGCCGAGGATCGGCAGGCAGTTTTTACTGTCACGGGTATGAGTATGTGGCCATTCCTGTGTCACGGCAGAGATCAGGTGATCGTGAAGTGCTGCTCCCCCAACAATCTGAAAAAAGGGGATGTGATCCTGTTTCAGACACCGCTTGGAAATTATATGCTGCACCGCATTACCCGGTTAGAACCGGAACGGTTTGAAACAACCGGAGATGGCAACTGCTTTCGGGATGGTTTGTTTCCCAGAAACTGTGTAAAGGCAAAGGCATGCAGCTTCATCCGAAAGGGGAAGACGATTTCCTGTGATGCGCTGCTGTGGCGGATGATTTTCGATATTTGGAGTTTTCTTTATCCCATTCGCCGCTATTTGCTGTGGGGGCTGAGAGGGCTCAGTCATGTCAAAGCCTGGGTGAAAAATAGGTTTTCCGTTTGTAATTAAGAAGGAAGGTAACTATTCAGGATCCAATCTTTCGCAAAGGTTTTGCGAAGCAAGTTTAAATCCCAAAGCAGGGTATATAAATCTGTACACAGAACTTGTTGTTTTCTTCATATATTTCAAGGATTCCATTTTTCTGTTCTATGATACGCTTTGCACTTTGAATCCCTATGCCATGCTGTTTTTTGTCTGGTTTCGTTGTAGTCAGATCAGGGTTTGTAAGGAGAACAGAACGATCTATATGGTTTGCAATCAAAATACTGATACCGTTGGGACGTGGAACAATTTCGATGGAGACAGATGCCTTTTCCGGTGGCAACTTTTCGGATGCTTCGATGGCGTTATCTATTAGGTTGGAAATTGCTACAAGCGTTTCGATGTCCTCGTAGGAATCCGAAATGGTTGTATGGACAGAAAGAGGAATATTCTTCTCCTGACATTCCATATATTTTTGCATGAGCAAGGTGTTAACCAGTTGATTGCTACAGAATTCTGTTGGTTTGGGAACCAGTTTTACGTTAATCATTTTATTTAGTTCATCAATTGCTTCCTGTACTCTGCCTTCTATCAGTAAGGTACGGTAGGAAATCAGGTAATTTTTCATATCATGACGAATTTCTTTGATTTGTTCCTCGTTTTCTTTCAATGAAAGTAATTGCTTTTGTTGTTGTTTCACCTGAATTTCTGTAAGATTATATTCATAAAGACGTTGATTCTTCTGCCACAGTCGGTTTAAAAGGAACATGGTCATAAAAATCATCAATAGCATCAGACAAGTCAGTATGAGACATAAAAGTTCCAGCATCGTATTTTCTTCGGATAAATAAAAAAGAATGCTGTAATTGATAAAAACAATACCAAAGCTGCAAAGGAAAAACAGGAAGGAAATCATGTTACCTTCAGCAGAAATATAAACTGATACAGGAGTATGTTTTTTCAACCTTGTGATACACAGGTATTCAATGAGATAAATCATAATCAGAAGATATATTCTGGCAAAAGAGCCAGAGATGGATAACTCATCAAAACTTTTATTGAAAATGGCTGAACTGAGGAAGAATACCAGATTTCCAACCAAAATATCACAAATGTTATAGAGGATGATCACCAGAAACTTTGTTTTACTGGTTCCAGTGTAACATATGATGGATACCCCATAAATGATGCCCATGGAAATCAGTGAGCCTGCGATGTTTGGAATTCGTGTCAATGGGGGGTAGGTCAGTGGAAAATACAGGATCATTGCCAGCAGCAGGTATCGAATGTTCCAATGGGCGGAATGGTCAAATAGAGCTTCCAATACGAGAATTGAAAAAACAAAATACAAGATGCAACCAATCACTTCTGATAAATTATACATGAATAACACTATGAAAACTCCTTTGGTATTTCATGAAGGCACTATGAAAAGTGCTTTTATAGCCTCGCGTCAATGTCAAATCCAGACCATTATCTAAAATGACATGACTTTTGGTAAATACGGACACAAAGGACAGATTTACCAAATAACTTTTTCCGGGTTGGGCCATGTCATACTGAAGAAGGATTGGAAGATAATCACTGAGTTTTCCACGGATACGATAATCTTTGGTGACAGTATGAATATCAATATAATGTCCGGTGGATTCAAGGTAACGGATTGTTCTGATCGGAAGGACGATAGAATATCCGTTAAAAGGAATCTCAAATGTTTCGGAAGCTGCTCTCTGTATATTTACAAATGCTGACAGAGCAGTGGGCAGTTCTGTGTCCAGATTTTCTTTGCGGACATAACGGAGCGGTGAATATTGGAATGATTCAAATACAGGCTCGTAGAGACTGCTTATAAAAATAATAGACGCATCCGGATATGCCAGCCGGATTTTTTGTGCCAGTTCCATTCCTGATACCTCTGGCATTTTCACATCCAAAAGAAACAAATCTGATGCAGGAAGATGTTTCAACAGGAAGGAAGAGTCATGAAAAGTTTGCAATTGTATTTCTTCTTTATCTGAAAAGAAAGCAATCGTCATTTCTTTCAGCCGCTTTAGAAAAAAAGGTTCATCATCACAAATAGAAATACGATACATCATCTGTTACCTCCCTGTCTCTTCGTATGCTCTTATTATACATTTTACACAGCCAAAAACCATGTCAATTTTGCCTAAAATATGTTGATTTTGCCAAACTACTTTTTTTTCCTTAAACCATGTTAAAATGGAAGTAAAAGATTTCATGGGAGGGAATATGGGGACTTTAAAATCTGCATCATTGTATTTTGTTCGAAATAAAGGGCAATCGGTTTTACTTGTCATATTGATGGCAGCAATTTTCTGGGGAGAACTGATCGGGTTGTTTCTGTACGATACAGCGATCCATGCAAAAGAAGATGCATATCGCTATAACGGGTCTGCACTGTATATTACCGGAGAGCATCTGAATCTTTCTGCGTCTGATTATGAACGGATAGAGAATCTTGCACATGTAACCGGTGTAAGCAACTGGACGGAGATACTGGTTACACCAGTTGGCACGTCTAATGTGAAAGAGCATACAGGAAGCGATCCGAAAGAAACATCAGAGGATACCCGACATGTGGGGGATGATATGGTTCTTTTGGCCCAGATGGACATTCCTATGTACAGACTTTTTCGATGGGAGAAAGCGGTTTCTCTTGTAGAAGGGGTTTTTCCCGATACCAATACCCAGGGCGTTTTGGTTGAAAGCAGATATGCAGGATTGAATTCTCTGGGGATTGGGAACGAAGTGGAGTTGTATGCAAAAAATTATGATGTGACAATCACCGTTCCTATATGCGGCATTTATGAAGTCGACAGTGAGTTTGAAATTCTGGAAGCCAATGAAGAAGGTGAATCCGTATATATTCATAGTCCATATAATACAATCTTCATTGATTATTATAATGCACTCAGTCTCATTCCTTTTGAATCCTATGCGTATAATGGCTGTGAGATTTATGTAGATGACATTCAGAATCTGCAAACAGTTGGGGATGAAATTCATGAAAATTTTGGACAGGATGTCATGGTGTATGATAATACCACTTATTATCTGGAGGATGAATGTCAGATTGTGGTTCTGATGAACCGGCTGTCCCAGTTGATTTGTGTGCTGGTATTTGTGATTGGACAGATTATCATTTTGATTACAATTTCAATGTTTGCAGATCAGTATCAGAAGGAAACTGCCATGTATTTGATTCTTGGTGAGAGGAAAAGATTTTGTATAGGCCGATTTTCTGCCATTACAGGATTGTATATTTTATCAGGTATGGTGGTTTCAGTTTTTATTTACATCATAAGTGCCCCGCTGATTTGTAGGATTGTGAATGATATTAGCATTCATGTGATTACAAATGCACAAAGTTTTGGGATTGGTGGATACAAAAATACTGCCATAGGGCAGGGATTTGCTGTGACAGTAGCCAGTAATGTGATATGGAATCGTTGGAATGCTTTGATTATGTGCGCTGTTGGGGTTGTAACATGGGGAATCGCATTGATATTGCCACTTTATTCTGTAGGTATCACAAGACCCAGAAAACTGTTAGAGTAAGCAGGACGTTAAGGAGGGGTACGATATGCTGGAAATGAGAAATGTCAGTTATTCATATACGGGAAAAGGAAAAGCAAAGGTTTCGGTTCTGGAAAACAGAACTATGAAGTTTGAAAAAGGAAGTATATATGCACTGTTTGGTCCATCTGGTTCCGGAAAAACCACATGTCTGATGTTATTAGGGGGCTTGGAAATACCGAACCAGGGAAAAATTTTGCTGGATGGACAGGATATTTCTGAAATCGGTTACCAGAAGCTGAGACAAAAATATGTCAGCTACATATTTCAGGATTATATGCTGTTTCCTTATATGACAGCACTTGAAAACGTTTTGGTTTCTGCGCAGATTTCTTTGAAAAAACAGGATAAGAACATGGTAAAACAAAAAGCCACAGAACTTTTATACTCTTTGGGACTGGTTGAGGCAGAAGTGAACCGAAAAGTCACGGAATTGTCCGGAGGACAGCAGCAGAGAGTTGCCATTGCCAGAGCACTGGTCACAGAAGCAGACTATATTCTGGCAGATGAACCAACAGGGAATCTGGACAGGGAGAATACAGTTTCTATTATGGAACTGATGGGACAGATTGCCCACGAAAGAAATAAGGCACTGGTCATTGTGACTCATTCGGAATATGTGCGCAATGAATGTGACCATGTTTATTACATTGACAAGGATATGGATAAAGAGGGCGGCTATGAATCATGTAAAACGAATATTAATTGAAGTGGTCAGAAGGCCAGTACGAAATATTTTGATTGCGTTGTCCGTTTTCTTATTATCCGGATTCTGCTGTGCTGGTACATTTCTGGAAGTGGTGATCAGGAATTTTCAGAATGCGTTTGCGGAAGTGTCCGGGTACTGCCTTCATGTGGAGGCAGAAGGATTCAAAAGTCTGTCAGATTGGCAGGAGGTGCTGAAAAAGGCAGAGGAATATCCCTATATCGTGGCATACAACAATGCATTTGAGCAGATGATGATCTGTGATCCGGTGAATTTCCAAAATGTTTCGTATGATGGGATTGTCCATCAGAATGATCTATACAGCAGTGTGTATCTGTATGGATATGTGGATATTTCCTGCCAGGATTATTTCAGAAATGGACGGCTGGAGTTGATAAGAGGGGAATTTCCTTCTGAAGAAAATCAGGGAGTTTTGATTGATCAGAACCTTGCAGATGTCAATGGACTGACGATTGGTTCAGAGCTGGTTCTCCAATATGGCGATACAACTGCAACAATGACTGTGACAGGAATGTATCATGCCATTCAGACGCCTCAAACGGAACAGATGAACGGATACTATGAGAATGCTCAGGAAAGTTTCCTCTATTGTGATTATGGTTCCTATGTACAGTTTACAGGTCAGGAAGAGATAAGCGCCCTGGACTTCTATGTGGATGAGTATGCACATATGGAAGCAGCAGGACAATTTATGGAGAACTGTATACAGGGGGTGGAGAATTCCTTTGTGGCCAATACTATGAAAGGGCAGGAAGTGCAGATGGCACATGTGTTCCAATTGATCAATCGGTTGGCATCGGTGATTTTAACAGGAACCTATATTGCAGCAATTTTCATTATGGCGGTGCTCATTCTTTTCTGGATGAGAAGCCACAGAAGAAGTGTGGCAATCTACAGAATATTGGGAATGCCTCCTGCTGAGATTCTGTCCAATCTGGTGGGAGAAGTATTGTTGATTTCCATACATCCAATGGCAATCATGTATAAAATGGCGGAGATTGTATGCAGAAAATATGCAGCACAACTCTTTAACTGGCTGATGGGGTGGTGTGGAGCAAGTCTGTCGGAAAGAACGTTTGCTGCGGACAACTGGAGATTCCGTTATGAAATTACAGATTTTCTGCAAAAACTGGGGTGTTTGGAACTGATTATTCTGGGGGCGGTTGTGGTATATGGGGGCATATATCTGAAATCAAGAGTCATTCAAATGACAAATCAGTAGAAATAGGCAGAGAGGTTGCCTTTTCAAACATTATAAAAAAGAAAATGCACATCTTATTCACGACAGCAAGAGAAATCGTGAGTGGGGTGTGCATTTGTTTTTTTGGGTCATTTTGATTCAGATTATGTGCTACTACTTTTCGGAAAAAATGATGATATACTATTGACAATGTATATACTGTGCGGTACGATGTATAGGGGGTGAACAAAATGACGATTGATGACTGGAAGTCTCAAATTAAAAGAGGAACTTTAGAATTTGGAATTTTATTGATGATCAGCAAGGAGGCTTGTTATGGCTATGAAATCATCAGCAAGCTGGAACAATGGCCGATACTTGCCGTAAAAGAAAATACGATATACCCATTGCTTCGCAGGCTTCTGAAAGAGGAATATCTATCCTCCTATTGGCAGGAATCATCAGAAGGGGTACCGCCCCGAAAATATTATGCGTTGACGGAAAAAGGACAACAATATTTAGCACAAATGAAACACGAGTGGAACAATCTATTGGCGGCAATGTCAGATTTGGAAGGAGAGCAGAATGGAGAAACAGATCAAAGAATATCTGATGAAAATTGATCAATATTTAAAGCCTATGCCAGCGAGTGACAGGGCGGATATCATCAAAGAGATTGAAAGCAATATGATGGATATGAAAACACAGGAAGGATTGACAGAAGCGGAGATTGTGAAACGAATGGGTTCTCCAAAGCTTTTGGCAAAAGCGTATTTGAGTGATACCATTATCAAGTCGCAGGGAATCTCTCTCAAGAAGTTCGGTGCTTTGTTTGCGTTTTGTAGTGTCGTGGGTCTGACAGGGATGATTGTACTTCCTGGTGTGGGAGTGACTGCTGTTGCGTTATTGTTGAGTGGTGTGGTGACACCAGTTGCTGGTTTGATGAAATTGGTCGCTGCATTATTTGGAATTGATATTCCGTTTATTGTGTTTCAGATTGGGAATTATACGGCACCGCCAGTGCTTGTGTTTGTATTTTCTCTTATGACAGGCATTGTGTTATTTGCGGCAGGCTGGGGGTTGTGGAAAGTAACCAAAGTGTACATTCGGGTGGTTGGTTCTGGATTCAGGAAGTTGACTGCTACAGATATATAGTTGAGTAAATCGATAATGTGTCAGGAGTTTTTATGAGAATAATTTTTAAATACATTGGAGCGGCTTCAGGCGTTCTGGAAATAAATAATACAATTCGCATAGGTATAGATCCTGCTTTTTCTCATCAGGGATACATTGCGGTTTTTAAGAAATTTGATTCAAAACGTCTGAAAGCTCCGATATATAACGATGAACTTATAAGTAAAACGGATATGTGGCTTATAACACACTGCCATGAGGATCATATAGATGAGTATGGATTGAATGAGTTGAAAAAATACAATGCGTGTATTCTTTGTGATTCAGATAAAACAAAGGAGAGGATATATCCACTTGAAAGTAAGATTCTTAAGTGGGGAGAAGAATATGCTTTTGAAAAAAAAGATATCTCTGTTCGAATAAAAGCTATCCCTGCATTTCATGGTAATAACTTTATAATGAGAAAAATGGTGGGTGTTGTAAATGGATATTTGATTACTGTGAAAGCGGATGGGAATGAAAAAAGCATATACTTTACAGGTGATACAACTTATCATAACAGCATCATTGCTCAGCTTCCCAAAAAGGTGGATGTGATGATTGCTAACATGGGCAACGTCAAGAGTCAGATGTTTGGCGGTCCCCTTACTTTGAACATCGAAATGCTTGATCAGTATGTCGGGACGCTTTGTCCGGATGTGGTGATACCTGTCCATGTGGATGATTTTGCGCACTATGACATGACGATAGAAGATGTTATGAAAGCAGGATATATGAAGGCTATGCCAGGGGATGAGATGATATGCTGCTGATTCTTTTACAGTGAGATGAATATAAAAATCAGAATCATACCACGTTGATCGGATTGTTGGGAAAAATCAATTTTTTTCTCCTAAAGATTGATTTTCTCCTATTTTTACGAAAAAAACAGGAGAAAATGACATAGAAAGAAGACTTTAGGAGCAGTATAGAATACCTGCGAATTTCATGTGGCAACTGCTGGGTGTCCAAACACCTGTAGTAATTTAGAAGTTTTTTTGGTAAAATAAAGGTAACGATTTAGGAGTCAATATTTCACCAGGGTTTTGCGGAGCAAAATCCCGAGTGATGCAGGAAAAAACACAAACAACGAAGTCGATTTGGAATGGATTTGGCGCAAGCGCTATTTTTGAAATATGGGAGGCAGAAAGGATAACTGGAAATCCAGGAAATTCTGTTTATATTCGAGGTGAGTAAGACGACAGAGGAAATGAAAGGACAGATGAGCAAACTAATATAATTATTTGAAATAGAACATATATGAAGTGGGGAGGTATAACATGCTGATACAGGATATAAAAAAGCAAAAATTTGAATGGAAGAGAAAGGCGTGGTCAATTCCTGAATTAAGAGGTAGCAAGCAGGCGTGGTTTTTTATTGTTCAAGAGTTGACAGAATCATTGCAAAAGAATGATGTGGTGGATTTGAATTCTTCTCCAGATTTAAAATCTACTAGTAACGCCTATCCTTGGAGAAACTATGCACCGTTTTTAAAAGGTGTTGGTTTTGTAGTAAATAAAGCTGGAGTTCTTTGTTTGACTGAAGAGGGGAGAGAATTCTGCAAAAAACCAACTAAAAGACTGATGGCAAACCTTTTACATGATAAATACCGAATTTTTGGTGAGATCCTTTTTCTGATTCAAGAGAATCCTAAAACAATTGAAGAGATAGATGGAATTTTATGCCGTGAATTCAGTTTAGACTGGTCTAATTTAAGTAATACAAGGCGTAGGATGGACTGGCTTGAAGTTTTAGATTTGATTGAGGCAGTTGGAAACAGGAAATGGGGATTATCTCAAGAAGGAAAAAAGGCACTTGATGAATGGCAGATTGTTTCATCTGATGTAGTTGAAAGTTTGGATAATGAAAAACAAGAGATCAAGATTTTGCCTCCTCCAACAGAGATAGATGAATTGTTGAAAAGATTAGAAAAAGATCCGATGCTTCATAAAAAAAGAAATACATATAATATTTGGATTCCAAGTCCTAATAGAATTGAAAATCTAAAGACAATTGTCCAATTTGCATTTGAAAGGGTATCTAGAAGTGATTTGTTTGAATTCATAGAAAATGAATTCAAATTGAAAACAAGTAGTGTTGAATCAATGATGCCTTTTTTGAAGGCTGATGGCTTGATAGAGGAGGTTGGAAAAAGTATTTATGTATCAACACCAGCAGCTAAGGCTTGGTGTGAATCTGGAAGTGATTTAGATTTTATTAGAATTATTCATTCCAACAAGAGATTTGTTGGGGAAATGATACTTGCTGCAAAAGAAGATACGACAAGAAATGAAATATATGCAGAGGCCTTAAAATATGAAATGAATACTGAAAAAACCAGATGGGTGATGGGATTATTGATAGAGGCTGGTTTATTGTATGAAACACAGTATTTACATGTTAAAGCAACAGCTCTAGGTATTGCTTTTGTATCTGAATTACCGTTGATGGACATGGATGTTTTTGATGCGCAAATTGAATCTTCTGTATGCGAGAACGAAAATGATGTAAGTATAGAACAGACTAAGAATGATAATGATAAATTATTTAAAGCATTAAGTGTTGCTGCACGAGACCCGATGGCAGAGGGCAAGGCTTCTGGAGTTGCATTTGAAGAAAATATTGCGGCACTGTTTAGATTTATGGGATTTGATGCTATTCGAATTGGTGGGGCAGGTAATACAGATGTTGTCGTTCGTTGGAAAGATGATAGTGAAAAAATCATAACTGCGATTGTTGATGGAAAATCAAAATCTAGTGGAAGTGTAATGCATACGGATATTAGCGATGTAGCAATTGAAACACATAAGGAAAAGAATAGTGCCGATTTTGTGGCAATAGTTGGTCCTGGATTCGGTGGAGACACAATTAAAAATTTTGCTAGAAAAAAAGGTTTTGCACTAATAACAGACAAAGAATTGATTGATATTGCAGTAAGTGCAAAAGAACTTGGCTTATCTTTATCGGAAATTGCTTTATTATTCAAGGTACCTAATGGACTAATAACACTTGATGAATTAATTAATTCACAAAAACGTCAATTTGAAATTGTTTCCATTGTGATAAAAACATTTAAACAAGAGCAAGAGGCTATGGATAGTTTGTCAGCAAGAGATTTGTATTTCCTTCTTAGAGGAACAAACCTATCTCCATCACTTGAGGAATTGATAAATGCTTTTGAACTATTGGCAACTGGTGAAATAGGAGTTTTGAATTTGGTGAAAAAGATGTCTCCAACAGAGAATACGACATACTCCATGCATAATGGAATTCAGAGAGTAAATCGAATAAGAGCATTGGCGTTGGCCATTGAAAATGGGTTAACAGAGTGATTCGGATGTTGTTTTGCTTGAAATTGCAAAATATAAAATAAATAATCGGAGAGGCAATTGGATACGACAAGAAGCAAACTTGATTAGTATTGTTCTAGTTTGATTAGCTGAGTGATATTTAGATTGTGTAATTGTATGTATAGTGGTATAATTTACTCGAATTATTTTGCCTATATGGAGCATTGTAATCGGAGTATTAGCAACAGCAGTAACGGTGTCTCTTTCCGTAAAAAGTGGTTCTGATATGCATGAAAATAAAACAAAAAAGTGTAGAAAGCAGAACTGCGAAAAGAACAGTAAGAAATTATTTGTTACATGGAAAGGAGTAAATAAAATGACAATTGTTTTTGCAACATTCATGGTGAGTATTGGTATTTCTGGGCGTGACTCGATGGTGTGTGGCTAATATAAAGATAAGAATGCGTTGAAAATAGGGTGGAGTACCTTTGGGTTCGATTCCCAACACGCTCATTAAGATAACCCGCATTTGTAAGCGGGTTATCTTATACTCTAGTTTATTCTATGGGTTTATACAACCTCATAGCGTACCTCATAAGGCGCCTTATAGTTGTTATAAGAATGTGGACGTACATGGTTATATTGCACATACGAAAATTTTTAAATGCAGTATAGAGTTCTTCTTTATGATAGTAATGTTGATAGATCAGATCACTCTTTAATGTGTTGGAATATCTCTCTATTACAGTTGGAGAAAAATTAAAGGAAGCAAGAAAAGAATCAGGGTTATCACAGGAACAGCTGTTGGAAAAGATGAGTGTTTCAAGATCGGCAATCGCAAAATGGGAAACGAATAAGGGAATGCCCGATGTAAATAATCTTAAGGTGATTGCCCAGTTATTAAATGTAAGTGTTGATTATCTTCTGGATGATGAAGAAAAGATTAGTTTTAATGAAATGAAAGAAGCCATTCATCTGGATGATTATGAAAAGACAGGTAAATGCAGAGATCAAAAAGACGCTGTATGTTTTGAAAAGAACAAGGATGCGAAGTCTATTGTTGCCCTAATAAGAAGGAAGAAGATGACCAAGGTTGAGATGATCATTGATTTCATTGTGCAACCAGGCGTTGTAGATGTGATAGATCAGTTTAAAGAAATTGCAGGTTATTATTTAGTCGAAAAAGGTGAAAAACAGTATCTTGTAAAAGTGACCAATGAGTTCATTATAACAAAGGAACTTGCTGAAAAAGTGAATGCAAAGAAATTCGTTGTGGGAGATCAGCAGTATAAAAAGGTATATCAGATAGTTTAGAAAAATCCGGGTATCCATTTTGGTGGTTGTAGCTTTCAAGTGGATACCCAAAGGAGAACGTCCTGCATCAGGAAAATACCTGGGAATACTTTGAAAATGTAAGAATAGGGATTTTCGGAATAAAAACGGAAAAACTGTTTATAAATTTGAAGGCCGGTTTGAAGCATCTCTGAACCATTTGTATCAAATTTTTATGGATTAGATATGCAGAGAAAAATACGTAGGCAATTTGTATGATCATGGTTCAACTTGTTCCGTAAAAAAAATACGGAATGAGTTGAACTTTTTTGCAGATAATCATATAATAGAAAAGTATTTAATAAATTAGTTAGTTTTGCAGACCGTATGCTTTTGTTCTATTCACTAGATAGCCGCGGATATGAAGGCTTTATGAATGGGAACGAAAGCGTAGCGGAAGGTATTGTAAATAGCGGTAAAGTACAAGATTTTCAGGAGTTCCTGAAAGAGAATGGTATTGTCTATGAACTGTATGGATGTGAGGTTGATGGAAGAAAGGCTATTTATTGCCACTTTGAGAATAAGGATGCTGATTTCTTTAAGATTGCTTCCACGGGAACCAGGTCATTAGCATTGCTATATTATTGGTATATTCGAATGGAAAAGGCGTCCTTTGTCTTCATAGACGAATTTGATGCTTTTTATCATTTTGAATTGGCAGAGTCAGTGCAGAAACGTCTCAGACAAATAGCAGGGGTTCAGATATTTACCACCACTCATAACACGGATCTTATGAGCAATGATCTCCTTAGACCGGACAGCTATTTTTTACTTGAGAATAACAGTATTAAGGCAATTTCAGAGTTGACTGAAAAAGAACTTCGTCAGGCTCATAATCTCCAGAAAATGTATAAGGCAGGTGCGTTTCATGGCAGATAGAGACTATAGGGTTACCGTTGATGTTTGTACTACTATTATGCATTTTGCTTCTTAAAAATGAGAGATATAAGAAAATATGATAAAAATACGATTCATCTGCCATGGCAGAATCCGTATTTCTTCTTGAAAATTGCTTAAAATCAAGGCTTTGGGGAGTGGGAAAGTGGTTTGTACCCCATCGTACCCCTATTTACCAAACAATAGTCAGCTTATTAACTGGACTGTTCTTGATATTTTACTGAAGAATTGAAAAATAAATTACACAAAAATTACGCTACAGGTTGTGGCGCAATTAATCGGTAATATCGGTTTCATGTTGAAATTTTTCATGTAATATGCTATTTTATAAATATGACATAAAATAAGTCACGATTATAAAAAGGTGATTCACTATGAAAGAGTTTTTGGAAAAAGCGTTGCGTCAGAATGTGACAATAATTGAAGCTGATGAAATATACGGAAGATTGCCATTGGTTTATCGGGGAAGATATGATATCTTGAAGCTTGAGACAAACGGTGTATTGTGGATGGCTATCCATCCCAAAGCCGAGGTAGGGCTTGTTATGCTCCGCAAAGATAGAGTAAAGATGGAACAATTGACAGGGCTAAACTGCGCAATCTTCCTTGATCGCACGACGTTCTACATTCAGGAAAAACTGATGGAAGATGGAATCCCTTTTGTGATCAATGGCAAGCAGGTATTCCTTCCGTTTATCGGATATTTGCTCAGCAACGCAAAGGAAAGAGAACTTGTACCGGTTCATCTGATTTCATTTTTGACACAAAAAATGTTACTGATAGCTATTTATGAAAAATGGAATGAAGTGAAGGTATCTGGTGCGGCAGAGCGATTAGAGGTTTCAAGAAAGTCCGCAAGCAGATGTTTTGATGAGTTGGAATATCTGAATGTTAATGTGCTGGGAATGAAGGGGAAAACAAGAGTAATAAGTGTTCCGGACGATCTGAAGCTGTTTTGGGAACAAAATGCAGGAATTCTGAGAAATCCTGTGATTCGAAGATTTGTTCTCAGAGAGGATCTTGCGCTTAATAAAAAAGCAGGAATTTCTGCTCTGTGCGAATATTCTCTTCTGTCTGATAATCAGTATCCTACTTATGCAGTGACAAAGAAAGAAATAAAGGATAGTGGAGTGAATACAACAAGACAAGCAGGAATGACAGAAGAAATTGGCTGCGTTGTTCTTGAACTCGGTTACTTCATTGATTTTGACGGCAAAGGTACCCAGGATCCATTGAGTGTGGTGTTATCAATGACAAAGGAAGAGCGGGAAGACGAAAGGGTAAGCCCCAGTTTTACAGATTTGATAAGCCGGAGGATGATTTGTTCCCCAAAATGATCGAGTTGTTCTGTAGAAGTGACTTTGAACTGAAGAATGCGGAAGGGATTACACCGATTCATATCGATGATGAGATATCCAGTCTGTCGGCCATTCTTCTGGATGATGATTACTACAAAGTGCTTCTGGATGGAAGGATTGTGAGGAATGGACTCTCTGTTCTTAGACCGGAGTATATCATTCTTTTTAAGGCGAGAGCATATCTGGATCTGAAGCTGAAAAAAGAGTCCGGTGGAGTAGTCGATTCCAGTGATATTAAGAAACATAAGAAGGATATTTTGCGTATTGCTGCGGAACTTATGCTTGAGAGGGTTTCTGATTTGCCTGCATCAGTGAATGATGATATACATAGGTTCATTGGCTCTTTGGAACAGGAGCCATTTGATCAGAATCTTTTGAAAGCGTATGGATTGAAAAACGATGATGTCGTGACTTTGTTAAAGCAGGTATTTGAGTAAAATAAGAGTTGAACCTGAAACTTTTCCAACCTTTTTTCATGCAGGGTATTGGGCTACAGTTTTTGACGACAGTAGGCTACAGCGATAAATATGCCGTTTCTACAGCAGGAAAAAGTTATTGCGATGATTTCCTCTGTGTTTGGAATTGCTATTGTGGCACTTCCATCAGGAATTCGCATAAATTGATAGATTGAAGAAAAAAATTCTAAAAAGGTTCCAAAACAGGAAGATGAAGAGGAATGTTCTGGAAGCTTAAAGAAAGGAGAACTTTGTTTTATGGATAGAGGAATAGATAGGATAATTAAAGATATATTGCGTTTCGTTTTGAATAATATTGGATTATTTACAATAGTCGGAATAATTACATTTGTTTTCGTTATCGTTGTCTTAGTGAGAAATTGTGTGATTAATAAGCGACAAATGGAGTTACAAAGGGAAATAAATAAACAACGAGAGGAATTACTTCAGGAAATTCTTGGTGTGCTTCATTTGGAAAATATAGATTCACAATTGAGAGAATTTGATGATCGTGTGGTTGTGAAAAGCAGACAGGCTTTAAATAACTATTCGGATTTAAAGTATTTTAAAGAAAAAGATAATTTTGAAAATGTAAGATTGATATCTGAATCGCGAAAAAAATTCGCGAATCAATAAATGTCTTTTTGATGGGTAACGATTGCGAAACGAAACCTCAGTATGATTATGTTAAAAATCAATTGATTGATTATATGAATATGTCAGATGGTTATAGCGTCAAGGTAGTATATATAACTTCTGCTGGAAATAATAGAGGTGAAAGAATTGTTCATATCACTTCGTCAAGAATAGATACAATAGTTGCTCATCCAGAAATTTTAATGACAAAGGGAGCGTACAATAAACTTCTTAAACAGCAAGCGAAAGAAGAATTGGATGCTACAAAGCATTTGTATTACGAACGGGTTAATGAGATTATGGATTTTGCAAACAAGTCAAAAGAATCATTGGTTGCAAAATCTAAAGCTAGAGATTTGGATGATCTAGTTCAGAAACTTTTCGACAGAACTGTAAATAGCATCCAAAAAGTAAAAACAACTGATAGTGATGAGTGGTTAATGTTTGAAAACTTTATAAATTCAGTAAGTGAAGAAATACAACAAATAGTTCAAGACGATAAAAGAATTAGTGAGTATTATGATTCTGAAGAGTTTGCAAAGATTAAGGAAACATGTAAATTGCTGATGCAATCTCAGAAGGAATTTAATGAGTATATAAACGAAAAAACCCAATCTATAACAAAATTGTTTGGAACAAGAGTTGTCAGAAATGAAACTCAAAACGGGGATGTATATAATTACGTTAGAACTTATAAAAAAAGTATCACTCCTTTTACAGCCGAAGTGTCCTCGACCGTGTTTGGCAGTGCTGAAAATAACCCTATTGGTTATATAGTTAAATATTTTTATCCGAATAAGAGGCAATATAAAGTTCAAATTGAGAAATTACGAATCCTCATTGAAGAATTGGAAACTTTGAATGAAGCAAAAGTAATTATCAATAATTACAAGAAAGATTATGAACAATACATTCAGAATGTGCCATCATATATTTTGGATAATGATGAGGATGGATTTTATTTTAGGTTGGGATTGGCAATAATCGATGAAGCTGTTTTGAATGTTGAATATAAGTTTACTTATACAAGTGATGGAGGTATGGCTCAGCGTTCATTTACAATTCCTATGAATGAAGAGAATATCACTGAGTTAATAAATCAGTTGGAAAGTAAATTATCGTTAGATGCACTTGCAAAAGAGCAAAGAGCATTGATGACAACAAAGCTTAGAACACATATTAAGGAACGAGATAACTACACATGTTGTCAATGCGGAAATTCGGTTTATATTGAACCTAATTTGCTACTTGAGATTGATCATATTATTCCTATATCAAAAGGAGGTTTGACTCAGGAAGATAACTTGCAGACATTATGTTGGAAGTGCAATCGAAGCAAAGGTGCAAAAAATATTTTTGACTTGTAGGTTAAGACTTATGGCGATATGAGAGGTTATAAGAAATTATGATAAAAATACTATTCATCTGTCACGGCAACATCTGCCGTTCTCCTATGGCAGAGTTTATCATGAAAGATTTGGTTACCAAACAACATATGGCACACGAGTTTCTGATTGCTTCTGCTGCTACCAGTACAGAGGAAATTTGGAACGGGGTGGGCAACCCAGTCTATCCTCCTGCCAAAGCAGAGTTAAAGCGGCATAGGATTTCCTGTGAGGGGAAACATGCCGTGCAGATCACAAAGCAGGACTATGACAAGTACGATCTGCTCATCGGAATGGACGACTGGAACATCCGAAACATGAAGCGTGTATTTGGAGAGGATTCTGCTCATAAGATGCACAAACTGCTAGAGTATGCAGGACGAACCGATGATGTGGCAGATCCCTGGTACAGCAGAAGATTTGACATTGCTTATCAGGATATTTATGAGGGATGTACAGGCTTGTTGGAGTATTTGAAAGCGCAGGGAATATAATATCCACCATCGCTTCTCACTCAAGCATGTCAATTTTGCCTAAAATAGGTCAATTGTGTTAGATTGCTTGCTTTTTCAAGAAACTATGTTATAGTCAGGATAAGAGATGTGCAGGATATTGTAATCATATTGTGTTTGTAAATAGATTGGAAATTGTGAAATTTATGTTGATTGGAAAGGTGGCATTATGAGGAAAAATAAATTTCTTACGGCTTTTTTTGTACTGTTTACACTGCTCTGGATGTCTGGGTGTGCCTCAATAAAAAAGGATGCAGATACGGAAGTGCTCTCAAGCATGGATAGTCGAATGATAAGTAAGGTCATGGAAAACTATGAGGATGGTGCGATCCATGCAGAGGATGTTGCAATAGACAAGATTTATTATGGGGCATTCTCGCAGACAGGTAGAAGTGAACTGCTTGTATTGTGCAAGATTTTGAATATGCCACATGTGGGTGGACTGGAACAAACAGTGGGCGTATTGTTGGATTCTCAATCATTAGAAGCAGTAGCCTATCAAGAATTCCCATTTGATGAAGTCTCTATAAACTGTGTTCCGGCAAGTAATGGGCAAAGCAGAATCTTACTCATAGGAACGACAATATCGCAAGGAATCCCTTCACAGTGCGTGCAGCTTTTGGGGATTGAAGAGGGCGAATGGATAGAGATGCCAATAGATGCGCTAAAAACAGTGGGAAATGATGAGGAACTGTTTTGCTTCTGGGCAGAGGATCGGATCATTGTGTCATCTCAATATAAATGGACAAGTCCTGAAGAGATCATCGCAATATTAATTTGGAATCCGGATACAGAACAATTTACTGAGGAATCCTTGCCCCACTCAAAGTGAAAATAAACTTTTTACTTCACAGAAACAACCATTGGGTTTTGAAGATCAATTGAATAGACGAAAAGTGCGGGGAAAGCATTGGACAACAGATGCAGGATATCATGAGACCTGGGGGCAAATACTCGGGTATTGTTCCGATAAGTGGAAAATATTGTTCCGATACCGTTGATATTGTTCCGATAACAGGGTATACTACTGTTTGAAGTGAGGTGTAGATTTATGTACATGACAGTGAAGCAGGCAGCAGAGAAATGGGGCATTTCAGATAGAAGAGTTCGTATATTATGTTCAGAGGGGAAGATTCCGGGTGTTACCCGGGAAGGGCGCAGTTGGAAAATTCCTGTAGATGTGAAGAAACCGGAGGACGGTAGGTATAAAACAGCAGAGAGTTTGCTGGCGGTAATTGACAGGAAAAAAATCGAACTGGATTCCAGACGGCCTTTGACAGAGGGAGAAGTGGAGCGACTGACAGAGGAATTTGTAGTTGAATACACTTACAATTCCAATGCGATTGAGGGAAACACGCTGACCTTGCGAGAGACAGATATGGTGCTGCGTGGCTTGACGATTGACCGGAAGCCGCTGAAAGATCACATGGAAGCGGTTGGACATAAGGAAGCCTTTGATTTTGTGCGGGACTTGGTAAAGGATCAGGTGCCGTTATCGGAGAGTATTATCAAACAAATTCATTATTTGGTGTTGGCTGATAAAAAGGATGACCGAGGCATTTACAGAAGAGTTCCGGTAAGAATTATGGGTGCAAAGCATGAACCTGTGCAGCCATATCTGATACAGCCTAAGATGGAGCAGTTACTGGAGTCCTATAGAAACAGTACAGAGCATATCATTCCACGGCTTGCACGGTTTCATATTGAGTTTGAGGGTATCCACCCTTTTATCGACGGAAATGGCCGGACGGGACGGCTGCTTGTGAATCTGGAATTGATGAAAGCCGGGTATCCGCCGATTGATATTAAATTTACGGATCGGATCGCTTATTATAATGCTTTTGATGAATATCATGTAAAACATAATCTGGATGCGATGGAAAAGCTATTTGCCGGGTATGTGAATGAAAGGTTAGAGGGTTATTTGGCGATGCTGAAAGAATAAGGGAGCATAAGTCTGTTGAAAGGGGAAATTGAAGATGTAGAACCGATGATTCATGTGTCTGATTTGCCTGAATTAAAATGAATGAACAGGGGCAGAATATGGAATTTTAGGACGATTTTCGTTTATGATAAAAGTATTATTCATCTGACACGGCAGGATTTAAGGTTGACGTGAAGAATGGAGAGAATAAGCCTTTTGCAGATATTCGGATATTCAATTTACACCCCATTTACACCTTTTGAAGGTGAACTACCCGATAGATGATGAGAGCACTTTGCGCAATGCAGGGTGCTTTTTTCTATGGATTGAGTAGAGATATATTGAATAAACGGTACTTTTTGGGTAGGGGATTTTGAAGAAAGGGAATACGATGTTTTGATTTAGGGATAATGGATTATATAAGTGATAATTAAAATGGTAAATAAAGTAGCAAATAAAGTAGCAAAGAAAGTGGCAAAAAGAGTGGCAAAAAAAGAGCGAATAGAGTATAATATCAAGTAGCGGAGAATAGCAAATGTGAAACAAGAGAAAACCGTCACAAAATGAACATTAGTATATATCGGAGGTTTGAACCTATGAATATTGGAGTGAAAACAGAAAAAAGCAGAATTAGGGATAATAATAAGCAATCCTAAAAAAACGGCTGACGAAATGGCTACAGAAGTGGGATGACAAAGAGAACTATAGAGCGTACGCTGGTAAGATTAAAGAAAAAGGGCCTGATAGAACGAATTGGATCAAAATAAAAAGGAAGTTGGGATATATTTCAATAAGTAGAAGAATCTAGGATGATAATGAAAAAAACAGGATGAAGGCTTTGGGTTATTATCACAAAGAACTGTGATTAACTGAGTTAATGGAATTCTAAGAATAGAGAAAGTAAATGGAAATAACGTCTGGGATCTCTTGAAATTGGAGGTTTCAGAAGAACAAAAAAGTTTTGTTGCAGATAATGATATCAGTATTATTGAGGCCTATACAGCAATAACCGGAAAAGGATATGGAAAAGAGGCTGTAAAGCTGGCGTTGGAGTTTATAAAAACATATCCATGCGGAGATGCGGACTATTGCTGGCTTTCATATGAACCGGAGAATCAAGTGGCTGCGAAACTCTACCACTCATTTGGTTTTGAAGAAACAGGGGATAAAGGTGGAGAAGAGCTAATTGACATTATAAAACTGGGGAAGGGGGAGGAACATTTATGAGGCTAGCTGCTTATCAATTTGCCGTGTGTGGTTGCCTAGATCAAAATCTTGCTGTGATAAAGAAGGCTATAGATCAAGCCGTTAAGAATAATGTGGATTTGATTATATTCCCTGAATGTGCATTGACGGGATATCCACCCCGCAATATGGAAAAATCTGAGAATATTGATGTGAATGCGGTTCATGACGCAATAGAAGAAATCCAAAGTATGGCTGACAATTTGGCCATTCACATTATTGTAGGAACTATTGATTATTCAGAGTCAGCTTACCATAACAGAGCATATATGCTTTCACCTAATAAATCTAAACGTTGGTACGGAAAACGTGCCTTATACGGATGGGATGAGGATAATTTCAAAGAGGGTAAAGAAAAAGGTCTATATTATATAGATGGGCTAAAGATCGGTGTGAGGATTTGCTTTGAAGTACGTTTCCCGGAGTATTTTAGGGAATTGTATATGGAAAATACTGATCTGGACATTGTACTGTTTTATGATGTTGCAGATAAAGAGGATGAGATTCGGTATCAGATGATTCGTGGTCATCTTATCACAAGAGCTGTAGAAAACGTTACGCCTGTATTATCGGTAAATGCAATACATCCGAACCAAACCGCACCAACCTGTTTTATTAATGCATCCGGTGCTGTTTGTTATGACAAAGCTCAAATTCCTAGTAGTTTGGGCTTTTTTGTTTTATAGGAAATTCCGATTTTGGAAAAGCAAAAAAAGAATAAGAGTTCACCGAACATATGTTAGGCAAACTCCTGGTTGGGTATGGTGACAAGACGACGCAGTTTAGAAGATATAAAAACCTTCAACGCCAGCCTCGTCATCCAATAAGTCGTCTTCATTTAAGAAATAATCCATATCGAGAAGGTCCTCCTCGCTCATGTGGCGAATGTCCTCGGATGTCATACCTTCCGGTGGGTTATCCATTTAAAAAACATACGTGAAACAACACTGTTTACAGCATGGAAGAGACAATCCAGTAATGTGCGGTCATCCAGGAAAAACTGGCGGAGGTTTTTATCGATGGTGAAAACACAATGCCGGTGGGGAACATGAATCAGTTTAGAGGACATGGAGACAGTGCGCTGCATGGAGTAGAGATTCCCACAGGTAGGACAGAAGCGGCTGTGGCAGCGGAAAGGAACAAACTTTCATTTACCGCAGTGGGGACAGCCGTACATGGCACCGCTGAAGGAGGGATCGCCGCACGAGATCATTTTATCCACGTTTTCTATTACGGATTTGCGTGGATGTAATGTATAAATGATTTCTTCATAATGGTCTGTAAAAATTCTTTGTAAGATGTTCATAAGACTATTATGAAGGAAAATGCAACAAAAAGAA
>JAFTGN010000040.1 GCA_017457865.1 Lachnospiraceae bacterium
ACAGCGATGCTGTTCCCGCAATCCTACAGGTATTCGCATTTCGGTCTATCGACCTGCATGCTCATACCTGTTGCAGTGTCCAATGTCCGAGGACCGCCTTATGCAAGCATGGCGGTTCCTCGTCCGCTGTCCACCGGCTTATACAGTAAATTGTGAGTTGTATAATTCGTAATAAAAACCATGTTGGCACAGCAGGGTTTCGTGGTTGCCCTGTTCGATGACCTGGCCGTCTTTTAAGACCAGGATCACATCCGCATTCTGGATGGTGGAGAGCCGGTGGGCCACGATGAAGCTGGTGCGTCCTTTCATCATGGTGGCGAAGGCATTCTGAATCTTCCATTCGGTACGGGTGTCGATGGAAGAGGTGGCTTCGTCTAAGATCAGCATAGGCGGCAGATTTAACATGACTCTGGCAATGCACAGCAGCTGTTTCTGACCCTGGGACAGGCTGCCTCCGTCTTCTCCAATGTAGGTGTCGTATCTTTGCGGCAGACGGCTGATAAAGCCTTCTGCATGGGCAGCACGCACTGCCTGCAGCAATTCTGCTTCCGTGGCATCCGGTTTTCCCATCAGCAGATTTTCCCTTATGGTACCGGTTTTTAACCAGGTTTCCTGTAAGATCATACCGAAGTTTTCCCGCAGGCTCCGTCTGGTGATCTGACGGATTTCCTGATCATCGATGTGGATGGTACCGCTGTTCACATCATAAAACCGCATGAGCAGATTGATCAGGGTACTTTTGCCGCTTCCGGTAGGTCCGACGATGGCCACCCGCTGACCGGGCTGTACCTGTAAGTTGAAATCCTCGATCAGCTTTTGTTCCGGCAGGTAGGAGAAAGATACATGGGAAAAGTCCACCTTTCCAGTGGCTTCCTGCAACACAAAGGCATCCGGTGCATCCGGTGTCTGTGTCGGTTCTTCGATCAGTTCCAGAATTCTGCCGGCACAGACAAGGGCATTCTGCAGCTCTGTGATCACACCGGAGATTTCATTAAATGGCTTGGTGTACTGGTTGGCATAGCTTAAAAAACAGGATAAACCACCGATGGTCAACCGGCCATGAATGGCAAAAAGGGCACCGGTGATCCCCACACCGGCATATACCAGACTGTTCACAAAACGGGTGGCCGGGTTGGTAATGGAGGAAAAGAAGGTGGCTCTCAAAGAATAATCCCGCAGCTGCTCATTGACGGCATCAAACTGTGCGGTGACTGCTTTCTCCTGGCTGTAGGCAGCCACAATTTTTTGCCCTGTGATGACTTCGTCAATCAGGGCAGTCTGTCTGCCTCTGGTTTCAGACTGAAGCGCGAACATGGAGTGGGTTCGCTTGGCGATAAAGCCTGCCACAAACAAAGATACCGGGGTAATCAATACCACCACGCATGTAATACCCGGGTGGATGGACAGCATAAATAAAATCGTGCCTAAAATGGTGATCACACCGGTAAACAATTGGGTAAAGCCCATGAGCAGTCCGTCGGCAAACTGGTCTACGTCTGCGATGACACGGCTTACCAGATCCCCGTTGGAATGGGAATCCACATACTTGAGAGGCAGCTGCTGGATGGTTGCCATGGCATCATTGCGGATGTCTCTGGACACAGAGTAGCTGATCTTGTTGTTGCACAGATTCATCAGCCACTGGGCAGCGGCAGTCAGAAAAATGACTACCACGGCCTTGGAGAGAATATGGGTAATCTCTGAAAAATCCACCTGACCGGGGGCTGCGATACAGTCCACTGCCTGACCGGTGAGTACCGGCAAATACAGAGTAGTGACCACCGTGACCACAGCCAGAAGCAGGGACAGAATCAGCAACAGCCAGTACCGGCGGATATATTGTAAAACCTTTCCCAGAGTAGATCGATTTTTGTTGGAAAACATAAAATACTCCTTTTTGTTAAGATGCTTTCGATTATCACCTGCGTTTAGCGGGTCTGTGACGCATAAATCTCCTGATAAACAGCACAGCTTTGCAACAGTTCTTCATGGGTGCCGATTCCTGCCATATGTCCTTCCTCCAGCACGATGATCTGGTCTGCATGCATCAGGGAAGAAGCACGTTGGGAGACCAGGAAGATTGTGGGATGCTCCGGCAGCTTCCGGAGGGCTTGCCGCAGTCTGGCATCGGTGGCATAGTCAAGTGCAGAGGTACTGTCATCCAGAATCAGGATCTCTGGCTGCCGCACCAGTGCACGGGCAATGGTCAGACGCTGTCTTTGTCCACCAGAGAGATTTTTCCCTCCGGCGGTAATGTAATGATCCAGACCGCTTGGAAAGCGATTCACGAATTCTGCGGCTTGTGCCAATTCCAGTGCGGTCTGGATTTCTTCGTCAGTGGCATCTACCTTTCCACGGCGGATGTTGTCACGAATCGTTCCCTGAAACAATACCGCCTTTTGCTGGACGATGCCGATCTTCCTGCGCAGTGTTTCTTTTGGATATTGTTCTACCGGAATGCCATCTACCAGAACGGTTCCGGCGGCAGCATCATAAAATCGGGGAATCAGGCTGACCAGCGTAGACTTGCCGGAACCGGTACCACCGATGATGCCGATGGTCTGTCCTTTTTTGGCAGTAAAACTGATGTGGGACAGAGATTCTGCTCCCCCTTCTGCATAAAGCACATCCACGTCGGAAAAGCAGACAGATTCCTCTGGGGATGCCTGAGGAGAAACGGTGTGTGCAGCAGTTCCTTTGGAAACAGCATGGTAACCAGTCTCTGCCAGTAGTGTATCCGGAAACTGCTGAGAAACCGGAGTATCCAGTACAGCAGCCACACGGGTGGCACAGGCGCAGGCTTTTGTGATGCTGATGATCAGATTTGCCAGTTTGATCAGCTCTACCAGAATCTGAGACATATAGTTTACCAGAGCCACCACCTGCCCCTGGGTCAATGCACCCTCTTCCACCTGCCATGCGCCAGTGTAGATCAGGATCAGCAGTGCTGCATTGATGATGATATAGGTCACCGGGTTCATCAGAGCGGAAATCCGTCCCACAAACAATTGGGTGCGGGTCAGCAATCCATTGCTTTCTGCAAAACCGGTCATTTCCTCATCTTCTTTATGAAAGGCACGGATCACACGGATGCCGTTTAAATTTTCCCTTGTGATGCCCAGAATCCGATCCAGACGGGTCTGGATTTTTTTGTACAGGGGCATGCTGATCAGCATAATGCCGAAAACCACTACAGACAAAATGGGGATGACCACCACAAAGATCAGGGCAGCTTTCACATCGATGGTAAATGCCATGACCATGGCACCTACAACGATAAAAGGAGAACGGAGAAATAGACGCAGGGTCAGATTGACCCCATTTTGAATCTGGTTCATGTCACTGGTGAGCCTTGTGATCAATGTGGAGGTACCGATGGTATCCAACTCAGAAAAAGACAATTCCTGAATATGGGCAAACAGTGCATGTTTGACTTTGGCGGCAAAACCGGTGGCGGCTTTTGCGCTGAAATACTGGGCGGTAATGGAACAGGTCAGTCCGATCAAAGCCAGTGCCACCAGAAGCAGTCCGCTGCGAAGGACAGAACTGCCATCCTGCTGGCGTATGCCTCTGTCAATCATGGCAGCAATGACCAGTGGAACAAACAGTTCGAAAGATGCTTCCAGCAGTTTAAATAAAGGGCCGAAGATACATTCTTTTCCATATCCCTTCATGTAGACAAGTAACTTTCTCATAACATATTTTACAAACAATCTGTCGGAACAGATTGTTTGCTTTCACCTCCGTGTTGGGTTGTTTGACATTCCCATCGTAACACAGAACCATCAGAATGTCCATTGGGGGAAAATGCGTTGGGGCAAAAAATAGAACTGGACATTTTGGCAATCCTGTTTCATAATAGAAAAGGCTGTGGGTGGTGAGACAGGAAAAACAACTGAACCCATTAGCCTGTTATGGCATCAATAGATTTTGCTAAGAAATCCGTTGAAGCGAAAGGAATCATTGGAGGTAATAAGATGAAGTATGTCATTATATTAGGCGACGGAATGGCAGATGAACCCATTGCCCAGTTAGGCGGCAAGACGCCGTTGGAATATGCAAAGACCCCTGTGATGGACGCATTGTCCGCAGTTTCAGAGATCGGGATGGCCAGAACGGTGCCGGTGGGCATGAAGCCGGGCAGCGATACTGCCAATCTGGCAGTGTTGGGGTATAATCCTCGTCAGTATTACACCGGACGTTCTCCACTGGAAGCATTGAGCATTGGGGTAGATATGAAGCCAACGGATATTGCGCTGCGCTGCAATATTGTGACTATCTCTGAGGAAGAGGGAATTCCATTTGAGGAACGTACCATCATTGACCATAGTTCCGGGGAAATCTCCACGGAGGATGCGGCAGTGCTGATCCATGCCGTAAAAGAAGTATTTGGAAACGAGACCTATCAGTTTTATGTAGGAACCAGCTATCGGCATCTGTTGATCTGGAACCAGGGACAGGTGGTAGAACTGGCACAGCCTCATGATCATCTGACAGAAGTCATCGGACCGCACCTGCCGTCTGATCCGGTTTTATACGATATGATGAAGCGCAGTTATGATATTTTGAACAATCACCCGATCAATGTGGCAAGAGCTAAGGCCGGACTAAATAAGGCAAACTGCCTCTGGTTCTGGGGGGCAGGTACCAGACCTGCACTGGATGATTTTACCGGCAAGACCGGATTAAAGGGTGCCATGATCTCTGCGGTAGACTTGTTAAAGGGCATTGCCATCGGTGCAGAGATGAAAGTGGTAGAGGTAGAAGGGGCCAATGGCGGTCTCCATACCAACTATGAAGGAAAAGCAGCAGCGGGTGTGAAGGTATTGTTGGAAGATGGATGTGATTTTGTCTACATTCATGTGGAAGCACCGGATGAAATGGGCCATCAGGGTAGTGTAGAGCGGAAGGTACAGGCAATTGAAAATCTGGATTCCCGTGTCATTGCGCCGGTGAAGGCTGGATTGGACGCAGCAGGGGTACCATACCGTATGCTGATCATGCCGGATCATCCAACGCCAATCCGCTGCCGTACCCATACCCCCAATCCGGTTCCCTATCTGTTATATGACAGCACCAAACCGGTGAACAACGGCGGTTTGATTTACTGCGAAAAGGATGGAGAGAAGAGCGGTATCCTGGTAGAAGACGGATACCGCATGACAGAGAAGCTATTTCAGAAGGACTGATAAACAGGTATTTTGGGATATGATTTGAGATAGATCATTGGGAAACCATGGAACGAAACACCTTGCAGTCAAACATTTCTGATGTGAAGGCTGTTTTGGGTTCTGTTCAAAGGAATTCGCAATGGTTGTATCATTTGGGTATTGAAAGGAAAGTTATGTTACCTTATTTAATTGTGTTTTTGATTTCTATGGTGCCGATTGTAGAACTGCGTGGTTCCATTATTTATGCAGTGGGTATGAAACTGGATCTGGTGCCATCTTATATCATTGCAGTAATCGGCAATATGCTGCCGGTACCGTTTATCTATCTGTTTGCCAGAAAGGTGTTAGAGTGGGGGGCAGATAAGCCGGTGATCGGGGGATTCTTTACCTGGTGCCTGAAAAAGGGAGAAAAAGGCGGAGAAAAGCTCACTGCCAAGGCTGGCAGAGGTCTGTTTGTGGCATTGTTATTGTTCGTGGGCATCCCCCTTCCCGGTACAGGCGCATGGACCGGGACACTGGCGGCCAGTTTCCTGAATATGGGATTTAAACGCAGTGCCATTGCGGCTATGCTTGGGGTCATGTTGGCTGGTGTGATCATGGGTCTGGCAAGTGCCGGAGCATTCAGCGCCATCTGGGCAGCACTGGGATAAAAAGGAACGTTACAAAACGGAGAGAACAGAAAAAGCAACTGAAAGATTTTGTTTTGAGGGAAAACAAATCTTCCGGTTGCTTTTATTTTTGTATTGACAATGATTGTAAAATGGGTTATAGTAAAAAATACCAAGTGTACTAACATGAATAGTACACTTGGTGAGAACAAGGGAATTTGGTTGTCCATCGGTGCTGCGCAGGCCGAAGGGCAGCCGGGTGTCAAACAGAAGCGAGGCGAGGGAAGATATGTTTCAAGTGGATATTATGTCCAGAGTGCCTGTGTATGAGCAGATCGTAGAGCAGTTGGAACAGTTTGTTCTGACCGGTGTGATGAAGGAAGGCGACAAGCTGCCTTCTGTCCGTGCCCTGTCCATGCAGTTGGTGGTCAATCCCAATACCATTCAAAAAGCCTATTCTGAACTGGATCGCAGAGGCCTGATTCGCTCTGTGCCTGGCAGAGGATGTTTTGTCACAGAGGAGGCGTTGCACATTGCATCAGGAAAGAAGAAGGAACAGTTGACCGATCTGATGGAATTGGTGAAGGAGCTGCTATATGCC
>JAFTGN010000041.1 GCA_017457865.1 Lachnospiraceae bacterium
GAAAACAGCCTGTATATCAGAAATTTTTCATTCAAAAAACTTTGTGAAACGCCGGTACTTTATTTTTTGAGCATAAAGCGAAAAAAATATTAGTACCGCTGCGTGAAACCGAAGCGAAAGCGTGTTTTTTGAATAAAATTTTTGATAACAGGCGTTCGGTGATATAGTTTCGCAATTACCTAAATGAGATGAGAGCATATGGGTGGTGGATGGATGCAGTTAAGAGAGCTGATGGAAGGCATTTCATACAGACGATTACAGGGAGAAGAAGAACAGGAGATCAGTGGAATCACAGAGCAGTCCGGACAGGTACAGGCTGGGATGTTATTTTGCTGTCTCAAAGGACATCATACAGACGGACATGAGTTGGCAGTGCAGGCAGTCAAACAGGGGGCTGTGGCATTGTTGGTAGAAAAGCCGTTGTCAGACGTGTTACCGGGTGTGGTCATTTTGCAGGTGCAGGATACACGAAAGGTATGGGGGCGTGTGGCAGCGGCTTTTTATGGACATCCGGCAAACAAGATGCAACTAATTGGGGTAACTGGTACCAAAGGGAAAACCAGCGTCACCTATATGATACAGAAGATGTTACAGACTATGGGAATATTTTGTGGGATCATTGGAACCACTGGGGCCTTTTATGAAGGGCAGTCATGGGAAGTACAGCATACCACACCGTCACCGGTTCGATTGCAGCAGATTTTATATGAAATGGAAAAGGCAGGGTGTGAAGTGGTGGTCATGGAAGTGTCTTCCATTGGGTTAAAAGAAGGCAGGACGCAAGGGTTGCTCTTTGATTATGGTATCTTTACCAATTTTGCACCGGATCATATCGGTGGAATGGAACATGGTTCTCTGGAAGAATACTTTTACTGGAAAAAGCAGTTGTTCTGGCAGTGTAAGTGTGGTATTCTCAATGCCGCAGAGCCTATGGCAAGAAAACTATACCAGGAAGTTTTGGAAGAAGGGGAAGGAACAGGAAAAACAGAACGAATCAGCACGGTATCTCATAGGAAGGATGAAAAGCATGTACCAGATAATTGGATTTGGTATGAGGTGCATACAGAGGAAACCTGGGAACAGTCAAAGGGGACTTATAATGCAAAAAATAACCGATACCATGGATTTGCCCTTCGCCCCATTCATGATTCCTTTGGGATCGGGACTTCTTTTACCGTAGTGGTACCGGAAGACGGAAACGCACAGGTCATCCTGCCATTGCCCGGTACATTCAATGTGGCAAATGCATTGTGCGCCATTGCCTGTGCATGGGAGTGTTGGAAAAATATGCAGAAAAGAATCAGGCAAGATGGCGTATGGGAGAAACACATGCAGCAGGAAAGCAGAGACGGTATATCGAACTGGCAAGGAGAGGTATATCTGGAACAGATGGTTCATGCATTAAAAAATGTGCAGATTCGGGGTAGAATGGAACTGGCAGGTACATGGAATGGTGCCACAATCCTGGTAGACTATGCCCACAATGCTTCCGGGTTGGAGCAGGCACTGATGGCACTGAGACAGTATGCCAAAGGACGGATCATTTGTGTGTTTGGATGTGGCGGAAACCGTTCCAGACTGAGGCGCAGTCAGATGGGGGAGGTCAGTGACCGGCTGGCAGACTGGACCATTCTGACCGAAGACAATTCCAGAGAAGAGACAGTAGAGGAGATCATCGGAGACATTGTCCAGGGCATGCAGCATTTGGAACGGTGTCAGATCATTCCAGACCGGGCAGAAGCCATCGGTGCCGCCATGACTATGGCAAAACCGGGAGATGTGGTGCTGATTGCCGGAAAGGGGCATGAGGCATATCAGGAACGAAAGGGAGTGCGAACTCATTTTTCCGATCAGGAGACAGTGGGTACATGGATGCAATTCCATGCATCTGCGGAAGAAAAATCCGGCGGTGGACGAACGGAAGATCCGGTGTTATAATAGGAGGGAAAACGGTCTGTGCAGAAGCGTCGCAGACAGGGAATTATCTTGATGAAGATACGCTTCGGAATGGAGTAGAACAGTGAAACAGATTACAGTAGGGGATATTGTGGCGGCAGTAAAGGGAACCCTTTTATGTGGCGATGCCAATCAGCAGATCGAGCATATTTGTATTGATTCCCGTGTCAGTCAGGGAAATGATATATTTATTCCAATTATTGGAGAGAAAGTAGATGCCCACCGGTTTATTGCACAGGCATTGGGAAATGGCTGTGTGGCTACTTTGACCAGTGAACACACAGAAGCATCCGGTGAAAAAGCATGGATTCGGGTGGAAGATACGATAGAAGCTTTGCATGACATCGGCAGACTGTGCCGCAGCAGAGTGACCATTCCGGCAGTAGGGGTTACCGGAAGCGTAGGCAAGACTACCACCAGAGAGATGATCGCCACGGCGTTGTCTGCACAGAAGCGCATTTATAAGACAGGAAAAAATTATAACAGCAGTGTAGGACTGCCCATTACATTGTCCGAAATGAGCAATGACTATGATATGGCTGTATTGGAGCTGGGCATGAACGTACCGGGCGAACTGGGTACGATCAGCCGGATCGCACAGATTTCCATGGCAGTGGTCACCAACATCGGTGTAGCCCACATGGAATTTTACGGCAGCAGAGAAAAGCTTTGCGAAGAAAAACTGACCATTACCACCGGATTGCAGGAAGGCGGCACTGTATTTTTAAATGGAGATGATCCACTTCTCATGCAGTATCGGGATACCGTTCCATTCCCGGTACTCACATATGGTACCGGCGCACAGTGTGACTACCGGGCAGATGACATTCACATGGAAGAGGGGCATTACTGCTTTACACTGGTCCATGGAGCCACCAGACAACCGGTGAAACTGTCCGTATTGGGAATCCATAACATTGGAAACGCCTGTGCGGCTCTGGCAGTGGCAGACCAGTGTGGGGTGGATCTGGATGCAGCAGCGGCGGCGCTGTATGCATTTACCGGATTTGCCAACCGTCTGGAACGGTTTGAAAAAGATGGATTGCTGGTCATCGACGATACATACAATGCCAGTCCGGATTCCATGAAAGCAGGACTGGACGTATTGGCAGGTATGGAAAATACCGGACGGAAGATTGCCGTACTGGGGGATATGTTTGAGCTTGGAAGTGAATCCCCTGTTTACCATTATCAGGTGGGAACCCATGCAGCCACATTGCAGATTGACGAGATGGTATTGGTAGGCACACTGGCAAAAGAAATCGGGCGTGCCATGAAAGAAGCAGGCTCTGTATGCCCCATTCAATACTTTGCAGAACGGGCAGATGCGGCAAAATATTTAAAAGAAACCGCAAAACAAGGGGATGTGATCTATATTAAAGCATCCAATGGCATGAAGTTAAAAGAAATTACGGCAGAGTTGATGAAGTAATTGTGGATGAAAGGCGTACGGTGTCATAGTTTCGCAATTGTCTATATAGATTGCAGAGAACAGAAAGGAGGGAACAGAATGCGGTATGCCAATGTGATCGTAGATATTTCGGCAGGACAGCTGGATCGGTGTTTTCAGTATCGGATCCCTCCTTCTCTGGCTTCCCAGGTGCAGATTGGCACACCGGTGTATGTTCCCTTTGGCAGAGGCAACCGCCGCACCAGAGGATATATCGTGGAACTGACGGACAGACAGGACTACGCAGGCTGTGAGATGAAGGAACTGTCAGAAGTCATCCAGACAGAAGTGGCAGTGGAAGACCAGCTGGTACAGTTGGCGGTGTGGATGAAACAACGGTATGGTTCCACTCTGAATCAATGTCTGAAAACGGTGATGCCGGTGAAGGAAAAAGTACGGACAGTACAAAAGCGGTTTTACGAGCTAAGTCCTGACCAATCACTGGTGGAGCAGGTATTGACGCAGGCGAGAAAACGCAGCAATAGCCAGGGGCGTGTCCGGGTACTGGAAGCGTTACAGATGCAGGATCACCAGTCAGAGGAACAGCTGCTCCAAAGTCAGCAGGTGGGAAAAAGCGTGTTAAAGGGGCTGGTGGCAACAGGTGCCATTCGGGAAGTATGTACCCAGTCTTTCCGTACCCCTTCTGTGTTACAGGGAGAGGGGGCAAAGCCAGTCCGGTTAAATGACCAGCAGAAACTGGTGGTGGAAGAGATCACAGCCCGGATGGACAGACCTGTGGATCAGCCAAAGAAACCATGTCTCATTCATGGTATTACCGGCAGCGGCAAGACGGAAGTCTATATGGAATTGATTGCACATGTGCTGGCACAGGGCAGGCAGGCGATTGTGTTGATTCCGGAAATTGCCCTGACTTACCAGACAGTGATGCGGTTTTACAGACGATTTGGAGATCAGGTGGCGACCATTCATTCCAGATTGTCTGCCGGAGAACGGTTTGACCAGTTTGAGCGGGCACGTCAGGGGGTGGCAAGTGTGATGATCGGTCCACGGTCTGCCTTATTTACGCCCTTTCCTGATCTGGGCTTGATTGTCATAGATGAAGAGCATGAATCTGCCTATAAAAGTGAGACCATGCCCCGGTATCATGCCAGAGAGGTGGCGGTCAAACGGGCAGAGATGGCGCAGGCCATGCTGGTGCTTGGTTCGGCAACTCCTTCTATGGAGTCCTACCATCGTGCCATATCAGGCACCTATGAGCTGTATTGTCTTACCAGACGGGCCAGCAAGGACAGTATCCTGGCCACCACTCATGTGGTGGATATGCGAAAAGAATTAGAGGCGGGCAATCGTTCTATTTTCAGTGGCACATTGCAGACTTTGATGGAGGACAGGCTGGCAAGGAAAGAACAGATTTTGTTGTTTTTGAACCGGAGAGGATACAATAGTGTGGTATCCTGCCGTTCCTGCGGGGAACCCATACAGTGCCCCCACTGCGATGTGGCATTGACTGCCCATATTGGCTGGCGGTTAACCTGTCACTATTGCGGTTATTCCATTCCCATGCCAAAAAGTTGTCCTGCATGCGGCTCTCCTTATATTTCCGGTTTCGGATTGGGAACAGAGAAGGTACAGATGCTTGTAGAAAAGCAGTTTCCGGGCGTGCGGACACTGCGGATGGATATGGACACCACTTCCAGAAAGGAAGGACATCAGGATATACTATCCCGGTTTGGGGCAGGAGAAGCAGACATTCTCATAGGGACCCAGATGATCGTCAAGGGACATGATTTTCCCAATGTGACGTTGATGGGAATTTTGGCAGCGGATATGTCACTTCATTCTTCTAACTATATGGCTTCTGAACGGACTTTTCAGCTGTTGACACAGGCAGCAGGCCGGGCAGGCAGGGGCAGCAAAGCTGGTGATGTGGTGATTCAGACTTACAGTCCGGATCATTACAGCATCCAGGCGGCTGCAAGACAGGATTACGGAGCATTCTATGGAGAAGAGATGAAGTTCCGGCAGCTGATGCAGTATCCGCCTGTGATGGGGATGATGGCGATTTTGGTTACATCTGCAGAGGAGACATTGGCAGAGGCTGCCATACAGGCAGATGCCAGTTTGATCGCAGAAGGGTATCCGATGTTGCAGCAGATTGGACCGACTGCTGCACCGGTGTCCAGAATGAAGGATATTTATCGAAAACTTTTATATGTCAAATCTCCGGAACATGAGATATTATTAGAAGTGAAGCAGCGGATTGAACGACTGCATCAGGAATTATACAGCGAAAAAGTACAGTTGATTTTTGATTTGTGTGAATAAGAGAGGAAGAAAATACAATGGCAATTAGAAAGATTCGTGAGATGGGGGAAGAATGTTTGAGAAAGACCTGTAAGGTAGTACCGGAAGTGAATCTGCGCACCAAAATTCTCATCAAAGATATGTTTGACACCATGTATCATGCAAATGGTGTGGGATTGGCAGCTCCCCAGGTAGGCGTGTTAAAGCGTATCGTGGTCATAGACTGCGGAGATGCCCCATATGTACTGATCAACCCGGAAATCATTGAGCGTTCTGGTGAACAGACTGGATATGAAGGATGCTTAAGTATTCCCGGAAAAAGTGGAAAGGTGACCAGACCACAGTATGTAAAAGTGAGAGCCATGAATCAGAACGGAGAATGGTATGAACTGGAAGGAGAAGATCTCCTTGCCAGAGCCATCTGTCATGAATGCGATCATTTAGATGGGATTTTGTATGCCGATCTGGCAACAGAAGGTCTGGTGAATAACGAGGAATTGTATGCGGAAGAAGAGTAAATTCCTGTTTCCAAATATCTGTAAAAAGTTTCAAAACATCTGAAAAAAGTACTATCTGCCTTTGTTGACGAAATTTGCAAAATCAGAAATAATAGAATCAAAATAAGCGTAACAATTCAGGAATTTTTTCCACAAGGATTTTGCGTAGAAGATTTCTGAGTGACATGCAAAAAGCAAATTCAAGACGGAGGTTTTCAGAATGAAACAAAGTATAACAAGAACGCTGTTTGGACATACAGGTGCCATTGTTTCCGCAGTGATTCTGACGGTGACTTCGATCCCGTTTACACATGCAGGTACACAGGAGGCAGCAGCAGCTTCTAAGCAATCCTCTTATGAACTGGTGGATGATGTGCAGGACGGTGCCATTTTGCACTGCTGGAACTGGTCTTACAAGACCATTGAGGACAATATGGAGCTGATTGCAGAGTGCGGGTATTCTGCGGTACAGACTTCTCCTGCATCTCAGCCGAAAGATTATACCTATGAGGGGGTAGTAGGCACAGATGTGGGGACACCAGGCGTGGGCGGTTCCGGTAACTGGTGGAAGCTGTATCAGCCGGTTGCATTTTCTGTCTGTGACAATGGACAGACATGGCTGGGAACCAAAGTAGAACTGCAGTCTATGTGTGCCAAGGCAGAAGAGTATGGGATCAAAGTGATTGTAGATATTGTGGCAAATCATATGGGCAATATCACTGGATGGAAGAATTCTCTGTCAGATGTGTCTCCTCAGGTAGGTACCTATTGGAATCCGGAGATGCTCACCGATGAATCCTACTGGCACATCAATGATGCGCAGGTGTGGATGAGCGATGGGCGTATGCATTTCACACAGGGTACCATGGGCATGCCGGATCTGAATACAGCAGACAAGCGTGTGCAGGGATATATTTCCAATTTTCTGGATGAGTTGATTGACTGTGGAGTAGACGGATTTCGTTTTGATGCGGCGAAGCACATTGAGACACCGGATGATGATCCGGCATTTGCCAGTGATTTCTGGCCCACTGTTTTAAATGAGGCCAAGTCTCATTACAAAGCAGCCAACAGTGGCAAAGCGTTATATGTATATGGAGAAATCTTGAATACCGTTGGCGATAATTTCAGCATTGATTCTTATACAAAATATATGTCTGTTACAGATAATTCTGCAGGAAATCATCTGTTAGAAGCCTTTAGAAATTACAATTTAGGCACATTGGGCATGGACTATGCACCGGAAGTATCTGTATTGTGGGCAGAATCTCACGATACGTTTATGAATGAGTCCTCTCGATATGCATCTGACAAATCTATTGTCCGTACCTGGGCAATGGTTGCCAACAAAGACAATGCAGCATCTCTGTTTTTTGTCCGTCCGTATTATTCCTACGAAATTCTGGAAGATGACACCGATGGCAGAATGAAGAGCAATTTAGAAGCAACTTTAAATCAGGCACAGATGGGAGAATGTCCTACTTATATATGGGCATCCAAAGAAGTAGCTGCCATCAACCATTTCAACAACAGAATGAAGGATGCATCGGATGAAATGGGTACAGACGGTAACATTGCCTATTGTAGAAGAGGTAATGGAATCGTACTGGCAAATTTCAGTGGTTCCGGTTCTGTCAGCCTGTCTGCTCATGGATTGGCAAATGGTACATACAAGGATGAGGTTTCCGGTAATACCTTTACCGTATCCGGTGGTATTTTAAGCGGTACCATCAACAGTGAATATGGTGTTGCAGTTATTTATCAGAATGTAATGCCCAATCCATCCACCAATTACCCGGTACAGATCAGAGCCAATAAGGGAGATGGCACGGTATTTTATTCTGATGGTATGTCTGTCACCATCAGTGCAGATTATGCGGATACTGCTTCCTATACAGTATCTACTGGGGAGAAGGGTAGTTTTCAAAACAGTGCCACCATTACCGTGGGCAAGAATCTGAAAAAGGGAGACAGTGTGACATTGACGGTCACTGGGTCCAATAGTCGTGGCTCTTTGACTAAGAGTTATACTTATTACAAAGATGAATATGATCTGACCAACTGTATTTTCTTTCAGAATACATCTGGATGGAATTCCGTCAATGCATATATGTGGAATGACACGGTTACACCTGCCGTCACCAATGCAGGATGGCCGGGAGAAGCAATGTATGAATGCGATCCGGACAAGCATATTTATGCAGTGAAAGTGGATCCTTCCAAAATATATACGAAGATTATTTTCAGTAGCAATGGTGCTTCTCAGACAGCAGATTTGGCAATGGGACAGCTTGGATATTTGTATGACTTCAGTTCCAATACATGGAGCAAGTATGGAACAGTGGTAGACCCAACCGAATCAGAGACAGAAACCGAGACGAAAAAAGAAACAGAATCTGAGAAAGAAACAGAAACTACTGCATCACAGGGTAATGTGATTTATCTGAATACAAACAACTGCTCTTGGTTTGAAAGTGATTCTGCAGTGGCTGCCATCAGTGTGGATGGTGGAAAGACTTATACCAAGATGACCACCTATACCAATGGGGATGGCGTGAAATTATACTTAGCATCCATTCAAACTGGTACCACATCTGTAAAGATTGCAAGAATGCTGCCAAGCGGATTGTGTTATAATGAAAAGACCATTACCATTGAAAATGGCAAAGACTATTATGTTTCTGATGGAAATTGGAATAACGTCACTGCCAGTGTATATACAGGCAGTAAGCCGGTACAGGAAACAGAAGAAGAAGTCAAAAAGTTTTCCTTTACAGATGTGAAAAAGACTGCTTGGTATTACAGCGCTGTTAAAGAAGTATATGAGTTGGGATTGATGACTGGTATGACGGAGACTACTTTTGCGCCATCAGAACCAATGACGAGAGCGATGGTTGCAACGGTGTTGTATCGTATGGCGGGGAATCCTACTACCACTTATCAAAAGAAGTTCCCAGATGTACCAGCTGGCAAGTATTATTCTATAGCAGTGACTTGGGCAGCTCAAAATGGTGTGGTAAGCGGCTATGGGGATGGAAAGTTCAAACCCGGTACAAATGTAACAAGAGAGCAGATGGTAAAGATGCTGTATAATTATGCAGAGATGCTGGGAATGGATACAAGTGGCAACGCAGATTTGACCAGTTATAAAGACGGGAAACAGGTATCCAGCTGGGCTAAGGAACCGATGCGTTGGGCAATTGCAAATGGAATTCTTTCAGGAACTACAACAGGAGAATTAAAAGCAAAGAATGATGCCACAAGAGCAGAAGTGGCAAAGATGCTGTTAAATTTCTATCAGTTGTTAGAAAAATAGAATGAGAACTTATAGATACAATAATTACATGAAAAAAGAATAATAACTTTTTTGTACGAAGAAAGGTTCCTTTCTGGATCGGTAAGTAAAATGATCACATCTTACGATCTGGATGGGAACTTTTCTTTTGGTTTTCTCTTGTAAATGACAGGAAAATCTGTTAAAATTCAGGAGACAATTATAGAAAGAAACTGTGGATATATGTGATGAAAGTGGGGGCAGGGATATCACATGGTTTAGAGAAAAAAAGGAGGATAAGTTGATATGAAAATCGTATATATGGGGACACCAGATTTTGCAGTGCCGGTGTTGAAAAGTCTGTTGCAAAGTGAACATCAAGTGGCGGCAGTGGTGACGCAGCCGGATAAGCCAAAAGGCAGAGGAAAAGCGATGCAATTTCCACCAGTGAAAGAATGTGCAGTGACAGCCGGAATTCCAGTGTATCAACCGGTGCGCATCAAAGGTAATGCAGAATTTTTTGCCCAATTACAGGAAATTGCACCAGATTGCATTGTGGTAGCGGCATTTGGACAGATTCTGCCTCAGGAGGTGCTGGATCTGCCACGGTATGGTTGTGTCAATGTGCATGCCTCTTTGTTGCCTGCTTATCGTGGGGCAGCCCCTATTCAGTGGAGTATTCTTAATGGGGAAGAGAAGACCGGTGTGACTACCATGCAGATGAATGCAGGACTGGATACCGGTGATATGCTGTTAAAAGTAGAGGTGGAACTTGCACCAGATGAAACAGGGGAGTCCCTGCATGACAAGCTGGCGGCATTGGGAGGGCCTTTGTTGTTAGAGACACTGGCTGGTCTGGAGGCAGGTACCATCACACCTGCGAAGCAGAATGATAGCTTGTCAAGTTATGCTTCTATGCTACGCAAAGACATGGGAAAGATTGACTGGCAGAAATCTGCTGTGGAAATTGAGCGTCTGATTCGTGGTTTGAATGCATGGCCAAGTGCGTATACCAGGCTGGCAGAGCGCACTTTGAAGATTTGGGCGGCAGAAGTGCTGGCACAGGAAAGTGGGCAACAGCCAGGAACTATAGTAGAAGCGGAAAATGGCAGATGGGTGATACAGACCGGTGATGGGCAGCTTTTGTTGAAGGAAGTTCAGTTAGAAGGAAAGAAGCGTATGGCAGTAGATGCGTTTTTGAGAGGGTATACAGTAGAAACAGGAACGCTGCTGCAATAAAACAATGCAGCAGCGGGAACTATTTGCCTTTGTTCAGGAAGGATTTCGTGACTGATACAATTGCATCATCTGGCGCACTTGTGTCAGGCGGTTTTGTTCTGCAGGAGACAGTTGAGCAGAAAAACAGGCAATCAGCACGTCAATTTCCTCTGGGGTAAAGGAAATACCTGATTTTCCGGCAGAAGCATTGGCACTCAGGATTACTGGAAGTGCATCTTCCATTGTTTTTCCATAAAGCTGTTGCATAATCCCCATTAAAAAAGCAACCTTTTCCGGAGACATATCGGAAATGATGGATTGAAGGTTTGATTGGTTGCGTTCAGACATAATGACCTCACAATGTATTACATTTGATATTGATATCCTATAAGTATGACAGGGAAAGTCCATTTATGCTTCCCTGTCTTTTATTTTTCACCAGAAAGAATGGCTTCTGCCATGCGTCGCTGCTCAGGAGAGAGCATTTCCTGAAAGAAATCCAAAGGCGAGCGTTTGTCTGCTGGTGGGCCAGAAGGATTGGGAGAATTTGGAGAAGGAGGAGGTTCTGTTCCTGCATCTCCTTCCATTGCCTGCATCATTTGAAATGCACGAAACATCTGTTTGTATTTGGAAAAAGCGTGCAATTCTTCCGGAGAACAGACAGATTCTAATGCATGCAGAAACATCTTTTCATCGGTATGCTCTGGTACAGGCAATGCTTCTAAAACACCGGACTGCATGTCATCTAAAGTAAGCATCAGTTCTTTTAGCTGTGTAAGTAGGATGATCAGTGTCAGAAACTGCCGTTCCTTGTAATCCACACAGGGAATCAAGGCACGCAAAAATGTAATCATTTTGGTACTGTTGAAATCCATAAATGCTCCATTTTTCTTTGTATTACTATATGCAGCAGATCAGAAAACTATTGCCGGAATCTGAAAAAATGTGATGCTTGTCAATTTTTGCACAGTATACAAATACGTTTTGGAGAAGATTGTCATATAGTATAACAGGAAGATGGACAAGGTCATGAAAAGAAAGTAACTGTTCAGAAGTTATCGAACAGTTGCAAAAGGAGAAGGAATGCTGATTGTAGAAGGAAAACTTGTGTATGAGCTGGATGAGGAGTGTGCCAGAAGAAATCAGATGGATTTGTCCCGGTATGCACCTTATGAGCCAAAGAGAAGAGTCCAGAGGGATTCCGGAACGTCAAACTGGTGGCATTATACCGGGAAGGGAGTATGTGCAGCCGTTTTGGATACCGGAGCATATCCTCATAGGGATTTTGAGGATCGAATCGTTGCATTTGCAGATATGGTAAAAGGAAAACGCCAGTCTTACGATGACAATGGACATGGTACCCATGTGACGGGGATTTTAGGCGGTAATGGAAAGTTAAGCAAAGGACGGTACTGCGGTATGGCACCAGAGGTCAAGCTGGCAGTGGTAAAGGTATTGGATGAAAAAGGAAAAGGCAAGCTGGCACATATGGAACGGGGGATTCAGTGGGTATTGGCATATAAAGACATTTATGGAATTCGCATTGTGAACATTTCTGCCGGTACATTGTTTACGGATGATGCAGAAAACAGAAAGCTGCTGGATGGGATTTTGCATATGTGGAATGCAGGGTTGACCGTATGCATTGCAGCTGGAAACGAAGGCAGCAGAGCCGTAACCACACCTGGCATCAGCACAGCTGCCATTACTGTAGGAACGATGGATGACCAAGAAATGCGGGATCATGCAGGCAGACGATATGTCAATTATTCTGGCAGAGGACCGACCGATTTTTGTATTTGCAAACCGGAGATTGTGGCACCAGGAACAGACATTATTTCTACAAGCCCTATGTGGAGACGGGGAGCAAAGCCTTATTGTGTGAAAAGCGGTACTTCTATGTCGGTTCCTTTTGTCAGTGGTGCCATTGCCTGTCTGTTGGAAAAGTCTCCAAAACTGACCAACACAGAAATCAAACTGTTACTGAGAGAAACGGCACAGGATTTGGGACAGCCCAAAAATCATCAAGGATGGGGTGCATTGCACACAGAAAGACTATTGTCGGCGGTGGAAAGAACATCCATATAAAAACAGAGTGAAAAAATAGCAGATAGAAAAAGATTCCTATTTCAAAAAGAGTATGGTATGATAAAAGGAAGAAGAAGCTGTGAGGTGATAGAACAAAATCCAGACTGGGTGGAGTGTGCATATGAAAAAAGAGTTTATTGAGTTGGACTTAGGAGAAGAAAATCCAGAGGCCTACGAACAATCGTTGAGTCGGGAGGGACAAACCGACAGAAAAAATATATTCATAAAGAGAGATAGGCCTAAACGGGAAGCATGGGAAATAGAAGGAATAGAGGAAATTGATGTAGATGCCCTGTTAGGGGAAGAGGGGCAGGAAGATGGTTCCGAAGATAGTTCCATAGAAGAGATTGCCGGTGTATCAGAAACAGATGTGACGGAAGAAGGAACATCAGAAATACAGGAACCGCCAGTGATCGAAGAAGTCTCCACAATCGAATCAGTGTCTGAAGCGTCACTGTCGGTAGAAGAGGTTTCAGTCATAGAGGAGACAGAGACGGTAACAGAAGGATCGGTGTCCGAAGAGCCATTGCCGCTGGAAGAAGAGCCAATCATAGAAAAGGCAGGGGGGCTAGAGGACCCCTTGGAGAGGGCAGAATCGGAAGCAGAGACAGAAATGAAATCTTCGGATGAGGAATTCTCTGATGCGCCACCGGAAACGATTGTGTCAATGGCAGAGGAAAGTACACCCGATCAAACACCGCTTATTTTGGAGGTAGATCCACTGACAGGTGAAACGGATACCGTGTATACGGATCATTTTACGGGAGGTTCTTTTACAGGTAGTGAGGACTTGCATGAGGAAGCACTGGATTTGGGAACGACAGGGAGATCTTTTGCAGATCCAGTTCCCATTGTAGCGGATCGACCTGGAGTTGTATGGTATTTAAAACTTCCTTTTATTACAGTCTTTGCATTGATTCCTGTGATTGGTTGGCTGATTGCCGGTTTGTTGCTGTACCAGCGATATCAGAAATATGGATATGATGAACAGACCAGAGAATTAACCAAGGCATATGTGCTCTGCATTGTGTGTCTGATCATAGCAGGATGGATTATTGTGGCGGTTGCCATGGTGCCGGGACGAAGTAAACCTGCTTCTTCACAGGAAGTCTCTCATACCCTTGAAGTGGCAGAACAGACAGAACAGGCAGAACGGCAGGCGGCAGAATCTCATGCCAGGGAGGAAGCAGAAAAGCGGGAAAGTGAAGAAGAACAGGTACACTTGCGCAGCAGTGCCCAGGCCAATATTGGCCTGGAAAATGCAACAGTAAAAAAGCCCACTACTGCGCCTGTCATTGATGCGGAGGCTTCTTTGGAAGAATGGGCAGAGTCTGCCCAAGTCGACGAGACACGGATTGCGCAGGAGCAGCAGGAAACAGAAGAAGTGTCACAGGAATCAAAAGATTCTTTATATGGCAGTGAAAATAATAGCGTGGAAGAAAAGAGTGTATGGAGATCCGTTTTGGATCGGTTGACTGGCAATGATCAGGAACTGGATCAGACATTTAGCGAAAATGCAGAGGCAGATATGGAAGAACTGGAACGGTCAGGAGACAATGCGGCATGGTATTCCCTGCCCAAATTGGCATCTAATATGACATTGCTGACAGCCCAGTATGATGATCGTTTCCAGGGAGAGAGGCAGGCTGTATTTGCCTTTATGAGTGGTTATCAGGGAATGGAGATCAGTACCCAGACATTCAATCTGCGCACCAATTTCATTGATATGTTTCAACAGACAGTGCACTGGGAGGCAACACTGGATCAGACCCAGTATCGTTATCTGGGAACCATTGCGGATGGTCTGCCTCAGGGAATGGGGGTAGTGCTGACAACCAGCAGTGCCAATCAAAACACTTATATTCCTTTATATGCTGGTACGTTTGTCAACGGAAGTCTGGAAGGGTATGGTATGACATTTCGGGACAATGGAGGATATTATGGCATTGTCTATGAAGGATATTATTCTGGAGGAAAGTATTCTGGAAGGGGCACGTCTTATCTGATTCCTTCTTATGCTGGCTATCAGGGCAGAATGCAGCAGATGGATACACTGGGAAACCAGTATAGCAATGAGGAAATTTCCAGTATTTTGTCAGAGTATACCATGCGTTACAATACCGCAATGAATTTGTATCAGGGGGAAAACCTGATGTATACATATATTGATGTACCGATACTGGTTCCTATCATTACGGAACGGGGACGATACGAATCAGGCAATCAGACCGGATATTTTGTTCAGTATAGCGCATTTGGACAAAGGGACTATGCAGGAGTGCTGAAGAAGGGCGTTCGCTCCGGCCCTGGTATTTCCTATTTTACAAGCGGCCAGGTGGAGTATGACGGAGAATGGAAAAACGGCAGATACAACGGAAAAGGTGTGTTGTATCAGGAGGATGGCTCTATCCGGTATTCTGGTGAATTTTTAAATGGAGACATCAAACCGGTGGCACAGTAGGAAAACAGGCAGATTGGTGACAGAATTTTTCCTGTGATAGAATAGGACTTTGCTATTACATAAAAACGGCAGGCTACAGAAAATATCTGAAGTCTGCCGTTTTTGAAAAAAGTGACTACCATTCTCAACACAGCATGTGCGTTTAAATTTCATCTGGAATCAGTGTGAGAATCTCTTTAATGGACATGCACAGATCATCGGCTTCCTTTGCACGATGGTGTGTCAGGATGGTCTGGGCAGTTTTCTGCATGGCAGGGAATCCGCTTCTGGTCAGCTGGTTGGCGTAAATGATGATGTTTACCCCCCGCTTCTCGAATTCTGCTTCTGTGACGGTGTTGAAGGAAGTCGGAACCACTACGATCGGTGTCTGACTGTCTACCGCACGGAATTTTTCACAGAATTCAAAAATCTCATCCGGCTCTTTTCTTCTGGAATGAATCATAATGCCGTCTGCACCTGCCTGCACATAGGCAAAGGCTCTTGTCAGTGCATCCTCCATGCCTTTTTCGAGAATCAGGCTTTCGATCCGGGCAATGAGCATAAATTCTCTGGTTCGCAGAGCAGCCTTTCCGGCACTGATCTTGGCACAGAAATTTTCAATGGTATCCTGTGTCTGTTCCACATCCACTCCAAAGAGGGAATTCTTTTTCAGACCGGTTTTATCCTCAATGATGACTGCAGATACCCCGATTCGCTCTAAGGTACGGATGTTGTAAACAAAATGTTCAATCAATCCGCCGGTATCTCCATCCAGGATAATGGGCTTAGTGGTCACTTCCATAATGTCGTCAATGGTGCGCAGCCTGGAAGACATGTCCACCAGTTCGATGTCCGGCTTGCCCTTGGCAGTAGAATCACATAGACTGGATACCCACATGCCGTCAAACTGATAGGCTTCTCCGTCCTGTAATACACAGGTCTTCTCCACGATCAGACCTGTGATGCCGCTGTGGGCCTCCATAATGCGCAGAGTAGGTTTTAATTCCAATAGCTGGCGCAGTCTGCCTCGACGGATATCCGGGATGGATAGCTGCTCGATCTGTTTGCGCTCTAGCCGGTCATATTCCGGATTGTATGTATAAGGCAGTTCTACCAGTTCTCCCCCATACTCTGCCAGAATGTCTATGACTTCCTGACGGATAGGTGCAAGCAGACCGGTCTGCCAGTCATCTCCGTGTACCACTATGTCCGGACGAAGGGTCCGTAGATTTTCTGCATAGGACAGCGTGGTCTGTGGCACTACCTTTGCCACACCCTTAATATTTTCCATAATTTTCACACGTTCCGGGAAAGAAAGCACCGGATGACGGAAGTAGGAGATCACTACCTCATCGGTCATCAGACCGATGGTCACTTCTCCTAATTCTGCTGCTTTCTGGATGATATTCATATGCCCACCGTGAATGATATCGGAAGCAAATGCTACGTAAACCTGTTTCATGAAAACCTCCTTTTATGAAAAAAGACAGCAGGCGTTTGCGAAACGATGCCCCCAACGCCTGTTATCTCCCTCTCCACTTTGTAAACAGACAAGTCTAGTATACATGGAAAACCAGCTTCTGGCAATGACTGTTTTTCGTGGACTAGGACAGGAAAATGGATGTCATGTCTGAAGGCAGCGGTGCCAGGAAAGACAGGTTTTGCCCGGTCATTGGATGGGGAAATTCCAGTCCAAAGGAATGGAGCGCCTGTCTGGAGATCACAGAATAATCCGGGCAGTACAGGAAATCTCCCGGAATGGGGTGTCCTATATACTGCATATGCACCCGGATCTGGTGCGTTCTTCCTGTTTCCAATACCACCTGCACCAGTGTATATCCATTCTGGTATTCCAGTGCCTCATAATGTGTCACTGCCTGTTCCCCGCGGGCAAAGTCCACACATCTGCTGATGACAGAATCGGAAGTACGGGCAATGGGGGCATGGATGGTGCCGCTGCCGGATAAGTGTCCGGTGACCACTGCCAGATAGGTGCGGTGGAGCATCCGCCTAGCTGCCATATCATAGAGGATACAGGCAGACAGGGAATGTTTTGCTACAATCACCAGTCCGGTGGTGTCCCGGTCTAACCGGTTGATGATACGGAAGGTAAAAGGTTGGCCGGAACAGGCAAAATAATGCACCAGACCATTGGCCAGTGTATTGTCATAGTGACCAATGGAAGGATGCACCGGCAGATTGGATGGTTTGTTGAGTACCATCAGGTCTGCATCTTCATAGAGAATGTCAAGGGGTATGGGAACTGGCAGAATATGGGAAGAATCTCTTTCTTCCACCACTCGTACCTGTAACTCCTCACCGGCTTCCATGATATGATTGGTATAGACTGTCTTTCCGGCAATCTGCAATCCGTCCGGTGTCCGGCGAAGTCTGGAAATCAGTTTGCCGGAGTAATGATGTTCTTTTAAAAAAACGTGAAGGGGCTTTCCCTCATCAAAAAGAGAAGCTCGGTATAAAAAAGTATGTTCCATTTTGTGTCGTGCCTCCTGCTGCAGCGGTATGTACACATGTAACTGTATGTTAGTATAGCACAGGATGGCTTGACAGGCAAATCAAGATGGAATGGGTTGTGGCCAATAGAAGCAGTTTTCTGGAAATGTGGTTTTACTGGTCAAACAGCCAGTGCTGTGGTATGATAAGATTATTGAGCACACATACTGGTTTTAGAAATTTCTGATGTGCAGACTGTTTTAGGTCTGCTGAAAGAGTTTCACAAGGGCCTCAGTATGTACACTAAGAAAAGGAGGCGGTCTGTATGTCATGGGACAAACCATATGAAAACTGTAAACTGTGTCCCAGGGCATGCGGTGTGAACCGTCTGGCAGGGCAGGTGGGTTTCTGCGGACAGACAGCAGAACTTTTGGTTGCCAGAGCGGCCCTTCATATGTGGGAGGAACCTTGTATTTCCGGCAGCGCAGGCTCTGGTGCCGTGTTTTTCAATGGATGTTCCTTAGGGTGCATTTATTGCCAGAACTATGAAATTTCCGGTACCGGGATGCAGGCACTGCGGGAAGATCATGGACGGAACGTGACGAGGGAGCATCTGGTGGCCTTGTTTTTGCGATTACAGGAGCAGGGGGCTGCCAATATCAATCTGGTGACAGCCACCCAGTTTCTGCCTCATATAGTATGGGCCATTCCAAAGGCCAGGGAGGCAGGGCTGACCATTCCCATCGTATACAATACAAGTGGGTATGAGACAGCAGCCCAGCTGAGGCAGTTGACAGGTCTGGTAGACTGTTATCTGCCGGATTTCAAATATATGAATGGGGACATTGCAAGACAGTATTCCAAAGCAGCAGATTATCCACAGCGGGTCAGGGAAGCTTTGGCGGAGATGGTGGGGCAGACCGGACCGGCGGTGTTTGATGAAAAGGGAATGCTTCAAAAAGGAGTCATTGTCCGGCATCTGGTACTGCCCGGACAGAAGGAACAGGCAAAGGAGATCATCCGTTACCTGCATGAAACCTACGGTGATCAGATTTGGCTCAGTATTTTAAACCAGTATACCCCTATGCCGGCAGTACAAGGGGATCCGGTATTGAAGAGAAAGCTGACCACCTATGAGTATGAGCAGGTTATTGCCTATGCCCTGGAACTGGGGGTAGAGCAGGCATACAGGCAGGAAGGCAGTGCGGCAGCAGAAAGTTTTATTCCCTCGTTTCATGGAGAAGGAGTGGAGTAGGAGTGGAGTAGGAAAGCACAACCGGATGGAACGCACGTTGGAACGGTTTGGGTGACCGGTTGTGCATTGGAATGAAACAAAAGCGCAGGCACAAGGAAGCAGGAGAAGAAGAGTATGAAGAATGCATTTTTACCAATTAACAGGGCAGAAATGGAGGAGAGAGGCTGGGAGCAGGTGGATTTTGTCTATGTCAGTGGAGATGCCTATGTGGATCATCCTTCTTTTGGTCCGGCGATCATTACAAGAATACTGGAAGCACATGGATATAAAGTGGCATTTCTGGCGCAGCCGGACTGGAAGGACAATCGGGTGATCACCCAGTTTGGCAGACCCAGACTGGGCTTTCTGGTGTGCGGCGGAAATATGGATTCGATGGTCAACCATTATTCCGTGTCTAAGAAACGCCGTCAGTCAGATGCTTATACGCCAGGCGGAGTCATCGGCAAACGACCGGACTATGCCACCATTGTATATGGCAATTATATCCGGCGGATTTATAAGGATGTGCCCATTATCATTGGGGGGATCGAAGCCAGTCTGCGGCGGCTTGCCCACTATGATTACTGGTCTGACAGTATGAAGCGGTCTATTTTGATTGAGTCACAGGCTGATCTGATTTCCTATGGTATGGGAGAGTTATCTATTGTGGAAATTGCAGAGGCATTGGACAGTGGTATTCCGGTGCAGGATATTACCTTTGTGAATGGAACGGTGTATAAGACCAGGCATCTGGAGGATGTGTACGATTATCAGCTGCTGCCTTCTTATGATGCCTTATGTGCAGATCGGTTGGAATATGCCAGAAGTTATTACATCCAGTATGGCAATACAGACCCCTTTACCGGAAAGCGGATGGTGGAGCCGTACGGCGAGCATTTGTATGTGGTGCAAAATCCGCCGGCCAGACCATTGACAGAGTCAGAGATGGATGCCATTTATGATCTGCCCTATCAAAAGACCTGGCATCCCTGTTATGACGAGGCAGGAGGCATTCCGGCTATTTCCGAGGTGAAATTCAGTCTTATTCACAACAGAGGTTGTTTTGGGGCGTGCAGCTTTTGTGCACTGACCTTTCATCAGGGGAGAATCATCCAGACACGAAGCGAAGAATCTTTGTTAAGAGAGGCAGAAGCTATGACGCTAGAGCCGGACTTCAAAGGCTACATCCATGATGTAGGCGGTCCCACTGCCAACTTCCGTCATCCTGCCTGCAAAAAGCAGTTGACCAAGGGAGCATGTTCCCACAGACAGTGTCTGTTTCCGAAACCATGTCCCAACCTGAATGCAGATCACAGTGATTATATCCGCCTGCTGCGAAAACTGCGGGAGATTCCGGGGGTGAAGAAAGTGTTCATCCGTTCCGGTATTCGATTTGATTATCTTCTGGCAGACAAAGACCAGACCTTCATTCGGGAACTTTGTGAATACCATGTCAGCGGACAGCTGAAAGTGGCTCCGGAGCATGTGGCAGATGCAGTGCTTTCTAAGATGGGCAAGCCGGAAAATGCGGTGTATCAGAGATTTATTGAAAAGTACAACCGTACCAATCAGAAACTGGGTAAGAAACAGTATCTGGTGCCCTATCTGATGTCTTCCCATCCCGGGTCCTCCCTGAAAGAAGCCATTGCATTGGCAGAGTATCTTCGTGATTTGGGGTATATGCCGGAGCAGGTACAGGACTTTTATCCCACACCGTCTACCTTATCTACCTGTATGTATTATACAAAAGTAGATCCACGCACCATGGAACCGGTACATGTGACCACCGATCCCCATGAGAAGGCCATGCAGCGTGCCCTGATTCAGTATCGGAACCCCAAGAATTATGCACTGGTGGAAGAAGCACTGCGAAAAGCAGGAAGAGAAGATCTGATCGGGTACGACAAACATTGTCTCATTCGCCCCAGAAGCCATGGGGGACAGAAGAAAGATAGTATGTATGGGGCAGGAAAAGAGGAAAAACGAAAACAGGGTCAATCTGGCGCAGCTGGCAGGAAACATGGAAAACCTGTGACCGGTCAGAATGTAGACCGGACAAACACACGTCCGTCAAAGCATGGAGGCGGTGGGTCAGGGAAGACCCGCACGGTTTCCAAAAATCACAAAAACAGTGGAAAAACCACCGGAAGACAGACAGGAAACAGGAGATCGTCTCATAAATAAATCACACCCGGTTACAGGATGTGATTCTGTAGCCGGGTGAAAGAATAGAAAGGCAAAGAGGAAGTTACTGTTTTCCTGTGCTGCCGAAACCGCCTCTGTCCGTATTGCCTAAGTGGTCGCATGCCGTAAAGGAGAGAGCAGGCTGGTGTTCCATCAAACGAAACTGGCAGATTCGGTCATTCACATGAATGACTGTGTCTCTCATGGCAATGACCGGCATAAACCACTGGTCGTTGTCGCCACAGTAACTTTCGTCTACCACTCCCATGTGGTTGGTCTGAAGGATGCCGAAATTTTTATAAGTAGAGCTGCGTGGTACGATATGTGCTTCATATCCGGCAGGCAGTTCCACTGCAATGCCAAGGGGAATCAGTTTGAATTCCCCTTGTTTTAATGTGGTCTCTTCTGCACAGCGCAGATCGACCCAGTCAGACTTTCCGTCAATGTAACGGAGCTTTTCAATTTCCTCAGATAAGTAACGTACTTTGATTTCTAACATAAGTGTCATCCTTTCTCATTCATGTGACAGGTGTGAAATTCTGTTTCGTGAGAACATACCATGTCCATCAGATATTTTAAAAAGTAATCAACTCTTCCGCATATGGAAGTGTTTCGATCCAGTCACAGAAGGTATGCCATTCTGCCAGCTTATGATTGCGTCTGGCATGATAAATATTCAACAGTGTTTCGTAATTTAAAGTGCAGGTACGCATCTGGTTGTAACTGCTTGGCAGCAGCTGAATCATGTCATACCAGTCCTCTTTGGATTTGGTTTCTAAATAACGCAGGCGAATCTGCTCCAACTGTGTCACCACAGTCTCCATAAATGCCTTTGTAGCAGCGGTCATATGGTCGTGGCTGAAATCCTCTATGGAAAAAGGCTTGCTGTGAATTTTGTGCATGGTACTGGTAGAGTTGGCCACTGTGGCAACTTTATAAGTGTCATATTCTTTCCACCAGTACAGCGGTGCAGTTACATCCACTGATACAAAAATCATGCGCATATATTTTCTGTGATCACTGCCGGCTTTTGCCAGACGGCTGGCCAGACTCAGGTCATTGGGGCCTAATATGTAAGAGCCGTCCTCTCCATAGCTGCTGTCCATACGGTCCCAGCTGTTCATGGGGTTTCGGGCACCACGAATGGCGTTTTCCAGATTCATCACCTGACCACGTTCGATTCGTAACATCTTCTGTGTTCTCCTTTCAGATGGATTTTTCAACAGGCGTTTGCGAAACTATGATACCGAACGCCTTTTATCAAAATTTATATTTGTGTATGCAAAACGCAGGAAATTTTTTGGAGTGATGTCTTCGTACGCAATATGACTTTTTCAGGCACGCTCTCGCCTTCTTGAAGCGCTGTCTGCGTACGCAATATGGTTTTTTCAGGCACGCTTTCGCTTCGGTGAAAACGTAACGGATACTAACCTTTTTGTTCGCTATTCGCTCCAAAAAGCAAGTACCGACGTTTTCAAGAGCCTTTAAAAACCATATTTGCCTCCCTTGTCAGCGCTAATGAAAGTTTTTTTAGCGTTCTTTTGAAAGTCATATTTGCTTTCCTTGACAGCACTGATGAAAGTTTTTGAACGTTTTGCAATTCAACAAATATAAATTTATAAATTTCTAATGTGCAGGCTGTTTTCTGGTTTGATGAAAGAGTTTCGCAAACGCCTGGGATTTTTCAATCAGGGTTTATCATAACATGAATTGGGCAGTTTGAAAAGGTGGCGGGGGAAAGAAGTTTGTGTTATGATGGAAAAAGGCGAAGGAAAAGATAGAAAGGAAATTACGATGATTTATACGAAAATGACAGTCCATGCCATGCAGGTTGCATATGAAGCGCATCATGGACAATATGATCAAAATGGAGTCCCCTATATTTTTCATCCATATCATGTTGCAGAGCAGATGACGGATGAAGTATCGGTTTGTGTGGCGTTGCTGCATGATGTGGTGGAAGATACCAGCGTGACCATGGAAGAACTGGAAAAAATTTTTCCAACAGAAGTGACCGAAGTGATGCGTCTGCTGACCCATGATCCAAAGGTGGATTATGATGCTTATGTCCGTGCTGCCGCCGCCCATCCTGTGGCGAGGAGAGTAAAGTTAGCAGATGTGCTGCACAATGCAGACCAGAGCAGAATCGTGGATGCTACACTGGTTTCACCAGAGAAGGCAGCAAAATGGAGAGCAAAATATCAAAAGGCAAGAGAAATATTAGAAACGGCAGAAGAGAGGGCGTAATGGCCTGATGGATTTTGATTTGCAATGGGTAAGGAGACAGGCTGTAAAGGTCAAAAGTTCCACATTGTGGTGCATCAGGATGGATGCCCCACAATGCGGATGAAATGCTTACAAGACAGTTGAAGTCATTACTGCATATTCACAGTGACACAGGTGTACGCTTTCAATCCCTTTGGCAGGGAGGTGATGCCGTTGATACAGTTCACAAGGTGTTCTACCTTTGCAGCGTCTTTATACTTGATGCTGTCTACGGTGCTGTTTAACACAGTTCCATTGGCATCTAACAGATACATTTCATATTCGGTATCAGAAGTAACGGTCACATTGGTATAGTAACCGGTATTGGAATCTCCTACGATGGCTGCATCCTGGTAAGTGCCTGTGCTGGTGTTGACCAAACGAATGCTGCCTGTTTTGGCAGAAGAATATTTCTTGCCGTTCCACAGTTTTGGATAGACTTCCAATGTATAAGTATCTTTTGCATGGATCAGATAGGTTCTCTGAATAGTAGTTGTATCAAGGCATGTTTCACTGACCAGGCTCACAATTTCCCCATTTTCAAGCTCCAATGTAAATGGAGTGTTGGTCCCGATTTTGACACTGGAACTGGTTCTTTTGCGGGTGATCTCTCCATTTGGCAGGAGGATCCGGTAATGTCCGGTGTATGTTTCACCGCTATCTGCATCAATGAATGTAAATTGATATTTGGTGATATCCTGATACAATTCTGTAATGATGCTGAGATAATGGTAGGAAAAATGCAGATTCTCATAAGGATTGGCAGTGCGGACGGTTTCCCATTCGGCATGTGCTGCTTCAACCGGATTGTCTTCTACATAGAATGTGACACTTTCTTCTACGCCCATGGTTTCAGATAATTTGCCAAATTCTGCGATGGATTCGATTTCCACACCATACTGGCTTGCGTAGCTGACCTCGGTGGAAATGTGCTCTGCCATATGATTCTTATAATAGTTCATGACACTGATGCGGTCAGAATGCTGAATCAGACTGCGCAGCAACGTTTCGGCGATCTGATGCTGTTCATTGGTGAAGGAACTGGTGGTCAGGTATTTATCATACCAATAAGGGATGACTGTCACGAAACTAATATTATGTGTATTGGCATATTGATAAGCAGAAATCATATTGGTGACATATGTAGAAAATCCCGTGAATGGATCTGCCTTATAGTCTGCATCAGAATATGGCTCTACATCAAATACAATACCTGCAATCAGATTGTCTGGATTCTGTGCATTGTATGCAGCAACCTGATCGATTTCGGCTTGCAGTGCATTCAGAGACTTGTACCAGGAGGAACTGCCGGTCAGATAATACGTGGAAATTCCATTTTGACTCAGTTTTGCGATTGCATCGCCAGAGGCATCCAGATCGGAAAACTCCACATACAGATCTGTTACCTGTAAGCTATGTAACCTGTCAATGACCCGGTCAATACAGGGAGAGGATAAAAACACGTCATCCCAGCAGTACATGGAACTGTCTGCAAAATCAGATGGATTGTTCTGGGCAGATGCAGACAGCGGCATGTGGAACAATGCGGAGCACAAGGTGACTACGCACAACAATAAGGTGCTAACTCGTTTTTTCATACAGTTGAGTCCTTTCTTTCGTTCTTGTTGATTATGTGACGGGAAAATTATATCATGTCAAAACTTGTGACACAACATGTCGATTGAAAAAGTCAAAAAGTTTTTCTATATGACAAAAAATAGAGCAAACAACATCTGGTTTTGGAGTGACTTTTTCGATCATTTTGCTTGCTGAAAAGACAGTGGATAGGGTATAATAAAAGAAATACGGAAATTGTAACGTGTACATAAAAATGTCTGTAAAATTTTGATATTTCAAAACGGAGGGAATCTATGCAGTACAGAAAATTTGGAAAGACAGGAGTAAACGTATCGGCACTGGGATTTGGATGTATGCGTCTACCGGTAACGGATCCGAAGGATGGCAGTTCCATCGACAGACCGGAGGCAAAGAGGATCTTGCGGGATGCTATCGACAAAGGGTTGAACTATGTGGATACAGCTTATCCTTATCATAATGGAGAAAGTGAATTGTTTGTGGGAGAGGCACTGCAGGATGGATATAGAGAAAAGGTGTATCTGGCAACCAAACTTCCTATATGGTTTGTACAGAAGAAAGCGGATTTTGACCGGTACTTAAATGAGCAGCTGCAAAAGTTACAGACCGATCACATTGATATGTATATGCTACATGCCATGGATAAGGGACGGTATCAGACCATGCTGGATTGTCAGTTGACCGATTGCCTGGATCAGGCGAAAGCAGATGGGCGGATCCGGTATGCCGGTTTTTCTTTCCATGATGACATGGACACATTTAAAACCATTGTAGATGCATACCACTGGGATTTTTGCCAGATTCAGATGAATTACATAGATGTGAACAATCAGGCAACAATAGAAGGGATGGAATATGCAGCGGCAAAGGGACTTGCTGTGATCATCATGGAGCCGTTGCTGGGCGGCAAGCTGGCCAATCCGCCTAAGCAGGTGGCAAAGGTATTGCCGGAGACAAAGACACCGGTGGAATGGGCATTGGATTTCCTTTGGAACCGTCCGGAAGTCAGCGTGATCTTAAGTGGTATGAGTAATGCTGCACAGGCAGCGGATAATCTGCTGTATGCAAGCCGTTCCGGTATCGGCATGCTTTCGGAAGAAGAACTGGAACTGTTCCGGCAGGCAAAGGAAATCTACGATACGAAGGCAATCGTACCATGTACTAAGTGCCGGTACTGTATGCCATGTCCATTTGGATTGAATATTCCGGAGTTGTTTGAAAGCTATAACCAGACAGCTACCAAGGGAATGAAAGAGGCAAGTGCTTATTATGCCAGTCTGGAAGTGAAAGCAGATGCCTGTCGAAAGTGTCATCGGTGTGAAAAGGAATGTCCACAGCATATTCCGATCAGTGATACTATGGAAGAATTGGCAAGGGTATTTGCAGAAGCATAAAAGAAGATTGTAGGAGGGATTGAAATTGATGAAAAAAATTGCGTTTTATGATGCAAAAGCTTATGACAAGGTTTGGTTTGACCAGTGGAATGAGGGACGGTTCAAGATCAAATATTTGGAGCACAAGCTGACAGAAGATACGGCATTGATGGCAAAGGGTTACGATGCAGTGTGTGCGTTTGTCAATGACCAGTTGGATCGCACAGTCATTGATCTGTTGTATGAGCAGGGAATCCGTGCGGTGGCACTGCGCTGTACCGGTTACAACAACGTGGATTTGGATGCGGCAGAAGGGAAACTGGCAGTGTATCGTGTACCAGCCTATTCTCCTTATGCAGTGGCAGAGCATGCCATTGCGTTGTTGCAGACATTGAACCGAAAGATTCACAGAGCGTATATCCGTACCAGAGATTATAATTTCAGCCTGGAGCGGCTCATTGGTTCTGACTTAAACGGAAAAACCGTAGGCGTTATCGGAACCGGTAAGATCGGCAAGGTATTCATCAAGATTTGTGAAGGATTTGGCATGCGTGTCCTTGCCTATGATCCATATCCGGCAGCAGATCTGAATGTAGAATATGTGTCTTTGGAGCAGCTGTTAGAGGAAAGCGACATCATTTCCATGCATTGCCCGTTGACCAGGGAGTCTTATCATATGATCAATGCAGATACACTGGCAAAGATGAAGAACAGTGCCATCCTGATCAATACATCCAGAGGTGCACTGGTCAACAGCAAAGATCTGGCAGATGCACTGGAAGATGGACAGATTGCAGGTGCTTGTCTGGACGTATATGAGGAAGAAACGGACATGTTTTTCGAAGACCAGTCCGATCAGGTGAGAAAAGATGAGATTCTGGTAAAGCTGATCTCGCTGCCTAATGTGATCGTCACTTCCCATCAGGCGTATCTGACCCATGAGGCACTGAGCAACATTGCCAAGACCTCACTGGATAATCTGGAAGCGTTCTTCGAAGGAAGAGAATGTGAGAATATCATCAGGAAGAGCGAGTTTTAAGGAAAGAAGGAAAAATGGAGAATGGCTTCCTCAGTGGAGCCAAAGTCATCATGGAAGTACATTGCATGCAAGATGAAGTGATGATAAAAAAGGATGCTGTAGAAACGATGAAATGATTGGTGTTTCTACAGCATCCTTTTCGTATGCAGGGGTTGCACAAAAGATCAATCTTAAAATCGGGTGAAATAACCCTGCATTACAGATCCAACTTCAAATCTCCCTCTTTGATCCAGCCAATCTGACGAAGCAACAGTCCAAATGCCCAGGTCAGCACTGCCGGAAGCACAAAGCTGATCAGCAGCAGACCGATCCAGTCAAATAGGGTGATGACCTTTCCGGTATCCACCCAGCCGGTGTATACCCCGATCTGACCCACTAGACCACAGGTACCCATGCCGGAAGAGATGGCAGCACCGTTCATTTCCAGACGGAACAGACAGGTGGCAATGGGTCCGGTGATGGCAGAGCACAGGATGGGTGGCAGCCAGATGCGTGGGTTCTTGACGATATTGCCCATTTGTAACATGGAAGTACCGATTCCCTGTGCCAGCAGACCGCCCCATTTATTTTCTTTGAAACTCATGACGGCAAAGCCTACCATCTGGGCACAGCATCCGGCTACCGCCGCGCCGCCTGCCAGTCCGGTCAGGGACAGAGCCGCACAGATTGCCGCACTGCTGATGGGCAGTGTCAGTGCGATTCCCACTACCACAGAGATGATGATGCCCATGAGGAATGGCTGCTGTTCTGTTGCCCACATGATGATCTGTCCCACAGAGGAAGCTGCCTTGCCGATATACGGTGCGATGGAAACAGACAGCAGACATCCGATGAGAATGGTCACCAGCGGAGTGACAATAATATCAATTTTGGTTTCTTTTGAAACGGCCTTTCCACATTCTGCTGCGATGATGGTGATGACCAGAACCGCCAGCGGACCGCCGGCACCGCCGCATTCACAGGCAGCACCGCCTACTGCTGCAAGAGAGAACAGTACCAGTGGCGGGCACTGTAAGGCAAATCCGATGGAAATCGCCATGGCGTATCCCTGTGCCGCAGAGGCATAAGAACCGATGCGGACGAGCAGTTCAATGCCAAGCTGCTGTCCCAGTGTTTTGATGATGGTACCAATCAGCAGAGAAGCAAAGAGCCCCTGTGCCATAGCACTCAGTGCGTCAATTCCATATCGTTTTGCAGAAAACTCAATGTTTTTTCGCTTTAAAAATTCTTTCATAAGCCCTCCTGTGTTAAAAAATTAACAAAAATCAAACAAGAAAAAAGTACCAGTGAAATGTGGTGCGATTACCGTACATTTCTGGTACATTCCTGGTAAATATTCGCCGACTGGTGACTTTTCATTGTTGCAAGTTGAACACAGTGTAGCACAGAAGCGTGGGTTTGACAACCCTCTTTTTGAAAAAAATGTGAAAAAATTATCAAAAGAAACCCGAACAGTTGCAAATCCCAATTCACCATTTGCCTCTTTCTTTCATAGATTAAAGAAAAAGAGATGTCGCAGGTGGCTGTTTGAAAACATTTCCCCAACCATTGACAGCCAAAGAGGAAAAAAGATATTTGGAGGAATTCAGGAAAGGCAATCAGGCTGCAAAGGACATCTTAATCGAGCGAAATATGCGGCTGGTGGCCCATATGGTGAAAAAGTACACCACCACAGAGCGGGATGTGGAGGATCTGATTTCAGTAGGCAGTATCGGGTTGATCAAAGCAGTTCATACCTTTGATCCGGCCAAGGGAAGCCGATTGGGCACTTATGCGGCAAGGTGCATTGACAATGAGATTTTGATGCTGTTACGCTCCCGCAAAAAACAAAGCAGAGAAGTGAGCATGCAGGAACCGGTGGGGATCGACAAAGAGGGCAATGAAATTACCCTGCTTGATTTATTAGAGTCCGATGAGCTGTCTATTGAACTGATGTATGCCAGAAAAGAAGACATTTACCGGATGGCAAACGCATTTCGTAAGTGCCTGTCAGACAAAGAAAAGACAGTGATCCGGATGCGGTATGGATTGGACGGCAGCAAAGAAACCACCCAGAGGGAGATCGCAGAGGAACTGGGGATTTCCAGATCCTATGTAAGCCGGATCGAAAAAGGGGCTTTGGAGAAAATGCGCAAAGAGATGGAAGCAGAAACTTGAGTTTTCAATGGCGCTGTTGTATACTAGTGGGGAGAAACGGATATGCAGGGTTGCCCGCATATCCGGGCAGTAAAGAAACGGAGAGGAACATGATAGATATTCACATTCACATTGTACCGGGAATCGATGATGGATCCCGTTCTGTAGAGGAAAGCCGGTATATGCTGTTACAGGCAGCAGACGGCGGAACTACAGGTATGATCGTCACCCCTCATTGCAACATCAGAGGGTATTTTGAGAATTATAATGGACAGGAGCTGCAGCGTACATTAGAAGCATTTGCAGAGCTGGCAAAAGAGACGGTACCGCAGATGCAGATTGGCTTTGGGCAGGAGGTGTACGGCACAGAGGATGCACCGGAACTGATTCGGGATGGACGGTTGTTGACCATGCACAATACCCGCTATGTGCTGATGGAGTTTCCATTTGACAGTTCGTTTTCCTATATGTCGGAGATTTTATATCGTACGAAAGGATATGGATTTCTTCCCATCGTGGCACATCCGGAGCGGTATGATGTGATTCAGGAATATCCCTGGCTGGTAGAAGAGTGGCTGGATGAAGGTCTGGGCATTCAGGTGAACAAAGGCAGCATACTGGGGCGGTTTGGGGCAGATCCTTATGAGGCAGTGATGTATCTGTTGACACATGGGATGGTACATATCTGTGCCAGTGACGCCCACAGGACCAATACAAGAACGTCTTACATGAAGGAAGTACAGGAGGCATTGCAGGAGGAATTTGGACGCCGGTATGCAAAACTGCTGTTAGAGGACAACCCCGGGCGTGTCTGGAACGGGGAACCATTGAAACTGCCGAAGGATTTGTAGATCAGTTGGAAAAAGCATTGGAATATGCGAGAGGTACAAAATGGAAAAAGAGTACAAAATACCGTCCAGTGATGGGATACATATGCTGCACTGTGTGTCATGGAATCCGGTAGGGCCTTCAAAAGCTGTGATCGTGCTGGTACATGGCATGATGGAACATATTGGACGATATGAGGAATTTGTCTCCTATTTGTGCGGGCGGGGATATGCTGTGTATGGCTATGACCAGTTGGGACACGGCAGGACGGCCCGGAATACTGCGGAACTGGGTTTTTTTGCAGAAAAACATGGGGAGCAGATGGTGATCAAAGACATTCATCGGGTCGTATCGGCTGTCAAAAAGAGACATCCAAAACGAGACGTGATTTTATTTGGATATAGTATGGGGTCATTTTTTTGCCGAAAGTTTTATACGGTATACGGAGCAGAGGTAGATGGTTTGATCCTTTGCGGCACTGGTTCTACGCCCGTGCCGGTGTTGGGGGCTGGTTATCTGCTGTCTAAAGCAATTTGTCTGGTCAAAGGGAAGAAGTATCGCAGTTCTCTGCTGCATTCTCTGGTATTTTCTTCCAATAACAAAGCCATTCCCAATCCTGAGACAGAACGGGACTGGCTGACCAAGGATAAGGAGAAACTGGCGGAAAACATGGAGGATCCATTCTGTAATTTTCGATTTACTGCCAGGGCATATCAGGATTTTTTCTACATTATGTACAACCTGAGTCGGAAACAGGGCTATCGAAAAATGCCAACGGACAAGCCGGTGCTGCTTATTTCCGGAGGACTGGATCCAGTGGGACATCAGGGAGAGGATGTGGCAGCATTGTATGATACGTACCGTGAGTTGGGCATGAATCGGGTGTCACTGATTTTATGTGAAGAGGACAGGCATGAAATTTTAAATGAAACAGATAGAAGGGCAGTGTACAGGCAGATTGGCAAGTGGTTGGAGGAAAGGAATCAGGACAAATGATTACGACGATTGTATTAGATATAGGACAGGTGTTGATTCGGTTTGCATGGAAGGAATATCTGGAATCCTTTGGCTTTGCAGAAGAAGTAGAGCAGAAGCTGATCAAGGTGGTGTTTGAAAATCCTGTCTGGGCAGAATTTGACAGAGGGGTATGGTCAGATGCAGAGATTATTGAGCGGTTTTGTCAGGAAGCGCCTGAGCGGGAACAGGAAATCCGGGCACTGTTTTCAGGGAAGGTAGAGCAGATGGTGCCGGAGTTTTCTTTTGCGGCAGAGTGGGTACAGGAATTGAAAAGACTGGGGTATCGGGTGCTGTTGTTGTCCAATTTCGGAGAGACGTTGTTTGAAAAAGCGTCCTTTTCTTTCCTTCCATATGTAGATGGAGGCATCATTTCCTATCGTGTCAAGTGTATCAAGCCGGACCCGAATATCTATCGGATTTTGATGGAAACTTATGATGTGAAACCGGAGGAGATTTTGTTTTTGGATGACAATGCAGACAACATTGCGGGGGCACAGAACATGGGCTGGCATACGGTGTGGGCAGTGGATCATCAGGCAGCCTTACAGGGACTCCATGACTATGGCATCCCTTCTGTAGCTGGCGGATATTCTTTTTCGGAATTGCGGGAGATCATTGCAAAGCTGCGCAGTGACCATGGATGTCCATGGGACAGAAAGCAGACCCATGAAAGCCTGAAAGTGTGCATGAAAGAAGAAGCTTACGAAGTCCTCGAAGCCATTGACGAGCTGACAGACAGTGAAGACAGTACCCATCTGTGTGAGGAACTGGGAGATATTTTATTGCAGGTGATGATGCACAGTCAGATTGCAGAGGAAGAAGGCCTGTTTACTGTAGATCATGTGATACAGGGTGTCAGTGAAAAGATGGTGCGCCGTCATCCCCATGTATTTGGGAATGTACAGGCAGATTCTCCGGAAGCGGCACTGGACACATGGGAGCAGGCAAAGCAGAAAGAACAGGGGAAATCTTCTGATCCGGCAGCAGAGATGGCACGGGTGGCAAAATCACTGCCAGCATTAATGCGTGCCCAGAAGGTAGTCAGGAAAAGCGGCAGACAGCAGGAAACTGCCGTGTTGCTGGACGCATTAGAGAGGCAGATCCAAGGGGCGAAGGCGCGCACACAGGCAGGAGAAGGGCTGACAGAAACGCAGATCGGTACCATGCTTATGGATTGTGTGTCACTGGCACAAAATAGCGGAGTGAAAAGCGAAGAGGCATTGATTCGGGAGATCGAGAGATGGATTGCAGAAGCCTCATCTGACAGATAAAAAGGAGTGCAATAGAAATGAACAGGGCAGAAAAACTGTCCTGTTTTTATTTTACATAAAAATGAGTTGACATAAAGAAATGTGCGTGGTATAAAAGTAAATAAAGATAGCTGAAAGTTTAATTTTGAAGCATGGATCAGAAGTTTTGGAGGTTGACAGAAACGGGACACTGCAATGGAAGAGGGAGTTTGAAGTGAATGCATGGTGTCATAGGAACTGACAGGAGGCGCAGGAATATGTTTGGGTGTGTGAACAGTGGGGCGATTTTGGGAATTGACGGATATCCGGTACAGGTAGAGGCAGATGTGTGCAATGGTCTGCCTTCCTTTGATATGGTAGGGTTTCTGGCTTCTGAGGTGCGGGAAGCCAGGGAGCGGGTACGGACGGCATTGAAGAATTCCGGTTACGAACTGCTGCCGGCACGTACCACCATCAATCTGTCACCGGCAGATCTGCGTAAGGAAGGGAATTATTTTGATCTGCCCATTGCCATTGCAGTGCTGGTGGCACTGGGGATGATCCCGGCAGATGCAGTGGAGGGGATCTTTTTTATTGGTGAGTTGAGTTTAGATGGCTCCCTTCGTCCGGTGAATGGGATGATTTCTCTCATCAGCATGGCAAAGAAAGAGGGCTGGCATACTTGTGTGGTGCCATCTGTCAACGGGAAAGAAGGGGCGGTGATCGAGGGGATTTCTGTTTATGGGATGGAGTCTTTGTCAGAGGTGGTGGCATTGTTGACGGGGAAACAGTCTTTTCAGCCTGTGGAGCCGGAAAGAGACTATGCAGCCGCACAGTATCACGGAGAACTGGATTTTGCGGACATCAATGGGCAGGAATCGGTGAAGCGTGCCACCGTCATTGCCGCTGCGGGGATGCATAATATTTTGTATGTAGGGCCGCCAGGATCAGGGAAAACGATGATTGCCAGGCGGATTCCTACCATTCTGCCAGCTTTGACCAAGGAGGAGAGCATTGAGATTTCCAAGGTATACAGCATCTGCGGGTTGCTGCCGCCGGAGGAAGGTCTGGTTCGGATGCGGCCATTTCGCAATCCCCACCATACCATTTCTCCTACTGCATTGACAGGAGGAGGGGCCGTGCCCAGGCCGGGAGAGATTTCGCTGGCAAACAGAGGTGTGTTATTTTTAGATGAACTGCCGGAATTTCAGAAAAGTACACTGGAAATTCTCAGACAACCTCTGGAAGACCGGCAGGTGGTGATTTCCAGAGTACACGGCACCTATGTATATCCTACCAATATTGTGCTGTGTGCGGCTATGAATCCATGCAAATGCGGCTACTATCCGGATCGCAGTCTCTGTCAGTGCAGTGTGGCAGAGGTACATCGTTATCTGCGGCGGATTTCCCAGCCATTGTTAGACCGGATCGACATTTGTACAGAGGTGCCCAGACTGCCGTATAGAGAATTTATGGGAGAGAAATCTAATGTGACGTCAAGAGCGTTGCGGTATCAGGTAGAGCAGGCGATCGGCATTCAAAAGGAACGGTATCGAAAAGAAGAGATTTTGTTTAATTCTCAACTGTCGGGAGGAAAGATCAAAACCTATTGTCCCCTTGGAGCAGAAGAGGAAGATTTGCTTCGGGAAGTCTTTGAGACGATGGAACTGAGCGCACGGGCCTATCATAAAATTTTAAAAGTGGCACGTACCATTGCAGATTTAGAGGGAGCAGAGCGGATTCAAATGGAACATTTGTCAGAAGCGATCGGGTATCGGAGTCTGGATAAGAAATATTGGGGGAGATGACACAGCAGATCAGAGCAGATTTTTTTGGGGACGTGAGGGGATGATGGTGAAGATGCTGTTTTGGAAAAAGGAGTGGGGATAAAAAGATGACAAAGGAAGAATACTGGTACTGGTTTTGTACCATTCCCGGATTTGGTGCTGCAAAGCTGCAGACGATTCTGGCATGGTGTGGCAGTCCGAAAGAGGCGTTTCGCCTGTCACCGGAACTGCTGGAGAAATTTCCAAAAGTCAGAGCAAAAGATGTGACGGCATGGCGGAAAAGTATTTCTGAAATAGATTTGATCTGCAGACAGTATCATCAATTGGAGAAACAGAACATACAATTTATCACGAAAGAACAGGCAGGGTATCCGGGGAGGCTGCTGCAGATGTATGATGCGCCTATGGGGCTGTTTTACAGGGGGAGCCTGCCGTTGGATGATGTGCCTTCGGTAGCAATCATTGGTGCGAGAGGGTGTACTTCATATGGAAGAGAAACTGCCAGAGTACTGGGAAAGCAGCTGGCACAGGCAGGAATACAGGTCATCAGCGGTATGGCACTGGGGATAGACGGTGCAGGTCAGAGAGGAGCCATAGAAGGAGGCGGACAGACATTTGGCGTACTGGGGTCCGGTGTGGATATCTGTTATCCAAAGGAGAATTTTGCATTGTATTGCCAGATTCCCGAGCACGGAGGACTGATTTCCGAATATCCACCGGGACAGAAGGGGCTTGCACAGTTGTTTCCAGTGCGAAACCGGATCATTGCAGGTCTGTCAGACTGCATCATTGTAGTAGAGGCAAGAAAGAAAAGCGGTACTTTGATTACGGTAGACCAGGCATTGGATCAAGGGAAGGATATTTTTGCAGTTCCCGGCAGGATAGAAGATCCCCTTAGCGTGGGATGCAATGAACTGATTCGAAATGGAGCGGGAATCTTAACAGGAGTGGAAGAAATTTTGGATTTTTTCCATATAAATGCACCAAAAGAGATGACAGGAAATAAAAAATCTCTAAAACCACTTGCAAATGAGGAGAAAATCATATATAGTTGTTTAAGTTTTCAAGAAAAACAGATAGAAGAAATATTGGGGGAAACCGGTCTGACCGTCAGTCAGGCAATGATTGCACTGTTGCAGCTGGAACTAAAGAACTATATATATCAGCCGCAGAAAAATTATTATGCCAGGTGTAAAGACGGGTGACAGGTTAGGGACAGAAATGGAGGTTTGAAATGGCCAAGAATTTGGTTATTGTAGAGTCACCGGCAAAAGTAAAAACAATTAAAAAATTTCTCGGTTCTAATTATGAGGTGATGGCATCCAATGGACACGTGCGGGATCTGCCCAAAAGTACCATGGGAATTGATGTGGAACATGATTTTGAACCAAAGTATATTACCATTCGTGGGAAGGGAGACTTGCTGGCTTCTTTGCGGAAAGAAGTAAAGAAAGCAGACAGAGTATATCTGGCAACGGACCCTGACCGTGAAGGAGAAGCCATTTCCTGGCATTTGTCTGCAGCACTCAGACTGGAAGATAAGGAAGTGCATCGAATCACATTTAATGAGATTACCAAAAAGGCAGTGAAGGAATCCATCCAACAGCCTCGCGATATTAACATGGATCTGGTCAATGCACAGCAGACCAGACGAATTCTGGACAGAATGGTAGGATACCGCATCAGTCCATTGCTGTGGAAAAAGGTAAAACGGGGTTTAAGTGCCGGCCGTGTCCAGTCAGTGGCATTGCGCATCATCTGTGACAGAGAGGCGGAAATCGCAGCATTTATTCCGGAGGAATACTGGACGCTGAATGCCCTTTTGCAGGTGGAAGGGGAAAAGAAACCTCTGGAAGCAAAATTTTATGGAACACAGAAGGAAAAGCTGACCATCGGTTCCAAGCAGGAATTGCAGGAAATTCTGGATCAGCTGGAAGGAGAGCCTTTCAAGGTACAGGAGATCAAACACAAAGAGAGAACGAAGAAAGCACCTCTGCCATTTACCACCAGTACCTTGCAGCAGGAAGCGGCAAATCGTTTGAATTTTTCCACACAAAAGACCATGCGTCTGGCACAGCAGCTGTATGAAGGCGTGGACATCAAGGGAGAAGGAACCATTGGTATCATCACATACCTGCGTACCGATTCTACCCGTATTTCAGAAGAGGCAGATGCCACAGCCAGAACATACATTGCAGAGCGGTATGGAGCTGATTTTGTGGCACAGGCAGAAATCAAGGAAAAGAAAAATCAGAAGATTCAGGATGCCCATGAAGCCATTCGTCCTACAAACATTACTTTGACGCCGGAAAAGGTGAAGGAGTCTTTGAACCGGGATCAGTATCGTCTGTATCAGCTGATCTGGAAGCGGTTTACAGCCAGCCGGATGGCAGAGGCCAGATATCAGCAGATTCAGCTGAAACTATCATGTGGGGCGTATTGTTTTACATCTTCTGCATCCCGAGTGGCATTTGAGGGCTTTCAGGCAGTATACAGTGATGAGGAAAAGCCGGAAAACAATCCGGCAGTCAAGAAAGTCACAGAGGACTCTGTGCTGCAACTGATTGATTTAGAGAGCAAGCAGCATTTTACACAGCCTCCGGCACATTTTACGGAAGCTTCACTGGTCAAGACATTGGAAGAGCAGGGCATCGGTCGTCCGTCTACCTACGCACCTACCATTACATTGATTCAGTCCAGACATTATGTGGTAAAGGAAAATAAAAATCTGTACGTGACCGAGTTGGGGCAGGTGGTCAATGATATCATGGTGCAGGAGTTTCCAAGCATTGTGAATGTTACCTTTTCTGCCAATCTGGAATCTTTGTTGGATATGGTGGGGGAAGGTGCAGTAGAGTGGAAAGGACTGATTCGCAATTTCTATCCGGATCTGGACGCTGCGGTACAGAAAGCAGAGCAGGAGTTAGAGAGTGTGACCATACAAGATGAGGTCAGCGATGAAATCTGCGAAGTGTGCGGACGAAATATGGTAGTAAAATATGGTCCCCATGGAAAGTTTCTTGCTTGCCCGGGATTCCCGGAATGCCGCAATACCATGCCGTTTTATGAGAAGATCGGTGTGCCTTGTCCAAAGTGCGGCAAGGATGTAGTCATCAAAATGTCCCGCAAAGGCCGGAGATATTATGAATGTATCGACAATACCAACTGTGATTTCATGTCATGGGCAAAACCGTCTGCCAAGAAGTGTCCAAACTGCGGCAGTTATATGATTGAAAAGGGAAACAAATTAATCTGTGCTTCTGATACCTGCGGTTATGTAGAGAACAAAAAGACCGAGGAGGAAGAAGAATAAATAGTGAAAAAGGAGTCGGAAAAGAACTTTTCAGCTCCTTTTTGTCAAGTGTGGGAAAAGAAACATCATCTGATGCAAAAAATGCAATTGACAGAAAAATGAAAACCAATCAGAAATTTTCTGACAAAATATGCAATAAACACTTGTTTTATTGATAAATTTATGGTACTCTAGTGTTAGATTCCGGTTATAGAGTTCTTTTAATAGTAGTTGTCCGTTTGATTGAGGAAAAAGTAACGATTCATCTGTCGTTATCTGCGAAGGTATAGAACAGTTACAAAAAATGGCAATGCAGTAGGAGGGAAGAGTATCATGAGTGTACAATTGTTAGACAAGACCAGAAAAATCAATAAGCTTCTTCATAACAACAACTCCAGCAAAGTCAATTTCAGTGACATATGCGCCGTATTGAGTGAGATCCTGGATTCCAATATTCTGGTGATCAGTAAAAAAGGAAAGGTATTGGGAATCGGACATCGGGAAGGTGTGGATGAAATTGATGAATTGCTGCAAGGACAGGTTGGTGGACTGATTGATAAGATGTTAAATGAACGTCTGCTCAGTGTATTGTCCACAAAGGAAAATGTCAATCTTGCCACACTGGGCTTTACAGAAGAGAATGTAAAGAAATATCAGGCGATCATCACCCCCATTGATATTGCTGGAGAACGTCTGGGTACACTTTTCATTTACAAGAGTGAGAGTGGCTATGAGATTGATGATATTATTTTGAGCGAGTATGGCACCACCGTAGTGGGACTTGAGATGATGCGCTCTGTCAATGAAGAGAATGCAGAGGAGAACAGAAAGATCAGCATTGTAAAATCAGCACTGAGTACGCTGAGTTTTTCTGAGATGGAAGCAATTACCCATATTTTTGAGGAATTGGATGGCAATGAAGGTATTCTGGTGGCAAGTAAGATTGCAGACCGGGTGGGCATTACCCGTTCTGTCATCGTCAATGCGCTGCGTAAGTTTGAGAGTGCAGGTGTCATCGAGTCCCGTTCTTCCGGCATGAAAGGTACTTATATTAAGATTTTAAACGATGCAGTATTTGACGAGTTAAAGAAAATTGATACCGGCAATATGTAAAAGAGAACCAGAGGAATCGGCTTTGTGTATGGAGTCTGGCCGGGCTGATCAAAAGAAAGAGACTGCGGCATATGATTGCAGCAAAATAGGATGAATGAGGAAAAAAGGGCAGAAATATACTTGATTTCTGCCTTTTTTTATGCTATAGTGGTAAGGCTGAATATTCACGTACAGGAATGACATGGACGGTGCCCGGCTTTGGGTCCCATGGGATTGAACTGTGCGGAAGCAAAAACCAAATCAAAGGAGAATGAAAATGAGCGTTATTTCAATGAAGCAGCTGTTAGAAGCAGGCGTACACTTTGGACACCAGACAAGAAGATGGAACCCTAAGATGGCTCCATACATCTATACCGAGAGAAACGGGATCTATATCATCGACTTACAGAAGTCTGTAGGCAAGGTGGACGAGGCTTACAAGGCTGTTGCAGATATCGCAGCAGATGGCGGCACAATCCTGTTTGTAGGTACAAAGAAGCAGGCACAGGATGCAGTTGCATCTGAGGCACAGAGATGTGGTATGTACTATGTAAATCAGAGATGGCTGGGCGGTATGCTGACCAACTTCAAGACCATCCAGAGCAGAATTGAGCGTCTGCGTGCAATCGAGAAGATGTCTGAGGATGGAACATTCGATGTACTGCCAAAGAAGGAAGTTGTTGCATTAAAGAAGGAATGGGACAAGTTAGAGAAGAACTTAGGCGGCATCAAGGATATGAAGAAGATTCCGGATGCAATCTTCGTAGTAGACCCAAAGAAGGAAAAGAACTGTGTACAGGAAGCGCACAATCTGGGTATCACTCTGATCGGTATTGCAGATACCAACTGTGATCCGGAGGAACTGGATTATGTGATCCCAGGTAATGATGATGCAATCAGAGCCGTTAAGCTGATCGTTTCCAAGATGGCAGATGCTGTCATTGAGGCAAAGCAGGGCGAGGTAACTGCTGAGGTTGAGGAAGCAGCTGAGGTTGCTGAGGAAGAGGCAGTAGTAGAAGAGTAATCTGAGACACTGCACATCTGCATTCGTGACCATTCGGTCATCATGGTTTGTGCATGTACGGAATGGTGGAAAAATACAGATTTGAATTTGATATACAGACCGGAGGGCAGATGCTTTCCGGCCTGTATTGAATCTATAAAATGATAACAAACAGGAGGATTTGACAATGGCAGCTATTTCTGCAAAGATGGTAAAAGATTTAAGAGAAATGACTGGTGCCGGTATGATGGACTGTAAGAAGGCTCTGTCTGCAACTGACGGTGATATGGATAAGGCAGTAGAGTTCCTGAGAGAAAAAGGACTTGCAGCAGCAGCAAAGAAGGCTGGAAGAATCGCAGCTGAAGGTATTGTATACGCAGTAGTAAAGGATGATACAAAGGCTACAATTGTAGAGGTGAATTCTGAGACAGACTTCGTTGCAAAGAATGCAGATTTCCAGGCATATGTAGCTGAGGTTGCTGAGCAGACAATCAATTCTGCAAACGAGAATGATATGGATGCATTCCTGGCAGAAACATGGAACAAGGATACTTCTAAGAGTGTAGCAGATGAGCTGTCTTCCAAGACTGCGATCATCGGCGAGAAGTTAAGTATCCGCAGATTCCAGAATATCCAGGCTGTAGACGGCTGTGTGGTATCTTATATCCATGGCGGCGGCAGAATCGGTGTTCTGTTAGAGGCTGCTACAGCAGTTGTCAATGATGCAGTAAAGGAAACTCTGAAGAACGTTGCAATGCAGATTGCTGCATTGAAGCCAATGTATTTAGACAGAGCATCTGTATCTGAGGAGTTCATCGAGCATGAGAAGGAAATCCTGCTGGCTCAGATCAAGAATGATCCAAAGGAAGCAAATAAGCCGGAGAAGGTTATCGCTGGTATGATCAATGGTCGTCTGAACAAGGAATTAAAGGAGTTCTGTCTGTTGGATCAGGTATATGTAAAGGCTGAAGATGGAAAACAGTCCGTTGCACAGTATCTGGCAGATGTATCCAAGGCTGAGGGTACTGCCATCACCTTAAAGAGCTTTGTTCGTTTCGAGACTGGCGAAGGTATGGAAAAGAAGGAAGAGAACTTTGCAGAGGAAGTTGCAAAGCAGATGGGTATGTAATTTGATCCGATCGTTGTTCTCTCCAAGCAGAAAGAACGTCTTTCAAATCAAATAAGATAGACAAAAGAGGTGGTTGGAGTCGGCCGCCTCTTTTTATGTCATAGGCATTTTTTGTTGCACAGAGAGTGTCCTGCACAGAAAGCGACTTCATGGGAATTGGTTGCAAACCAAATGGGAAAATAGTACAGAGATGAGGGTAAAATGGAGAAACAGGTTGCAATTTTAATTGATGGAGATAATATTTCTTCTAAATATGCAGAATATATCAAACAGGAGGCAATGCGTATCGGCAAAATTAAGGTTTGCCGTTTGTATGGCTCTGTCACTTCCCCCAGTGTGCGGTCGTGGTATCCGGTCATGCCCTTGCATGGCATTACGCCAGTATTGCAGATTTCTTATGCAAACGGAAAAAGCATCACGGATCAGGCATTGACCATTGATGCCATGGATATCTTGTATTCCAAAGGAATTGATGTGATCTGTCTGGTCAGCAGTGACAGTGATTTTACAAAACTGGCATACCGGATCAAAGAGGAAGGCATTCAGGTCATCGGAATGGGTGAGCGTAAGACCAATGAAGCATTGGCCAAGGCATGCGATGAATTTAAGGTGCTGGATTTGATCTATAAATCTGTGGCAGAGGAAGAAGAGAAAACACGGATCATAGAGCCAATCGAAACCATTCCAGAGGATGTACTGAATGCAGAAGAGGAAAAATCAGATGTGGTGATCAGCATTCCTACAGAGTCCGACATTATCGAAGACATTGTGGATATTTTGGAAGATGATGAGTGGGAGAATCTTTCTAATGTAGGAATTAATATCTCCAAACGAAGACCGGGATTTGATGTGCGTATTTACGGTTATCGAAATATGTCTGACTTTATTCGCAAACATAGAGATACTTTTGTGATGAAAAAAGTGAAAGCGGAAGATGGCATTCATGAAATTGTATATATCAAAAAGAGGATGGCGTAATACTTCAAACTAAAATAAAAATGATTATTGAGGGAGCAAATTACTTGATGAGGGAATTTAGAATCCAGACTTTTTTCAAAAACCGGAAAAACTGTAGATAAAATTTCCATTTTTTATCAGAAAAAGCTGTTCAAAGACGGATATTTTTGGTATAATCAGAAAAGATTGTGGCGGCAGCGTTACAAAAATAAAAAGGAGGTATCAATTCATGAAGAAGTATATTGCAGAATTGATCGGAACTATGGTACTGGTGATCCTCGGATGCGGTACCGCAATGTTGGTAGGCTGTGATGCGGCAAATGGCGGTGGCTATATTCTGACAGCACTGGCATTTGGTCTGACCATCGTGGCGATGGCATATTCCATCGGAAACATTTCCGGATGTCACATCAACCCGGCTGTTTCTCTGGGCGTGCTGTTGACAGGTGGTATGGATGCGAAGGACTTTGTAGGATACGTGATTTCTCAGTGTATTGGTGCACTGGCAGGCGCAGCCATTCTGGCAGCCATCTTTGGTCTGGGCAACGTGACAGACATGACCGGCGGCTTCGGTTCCAATGGTTTGGCTGGTGTCAATGACAGTGTTGTTGCAGGTCTGCTGGTTGAGATCGTGTTGACTTTTATCTTTGTAACAGCGATTCTAGGTGTGACTTCCAAGAAGGCAAATCACGGTTCCTTTGGCGGTCTGGTGATCGGTTTGACTCTGGTAGTAGTACATATTCTAGGTATTGGCCTGACAGGTACATCTGTCAATCCGGCAAGAAGCTTTGGCCCTGCTCTGGTAGCAGCCATCAGCGGTAACACTGCTCCGATTGCAAGTTTATGGGTATTTATCGTAGGACCTCTGGTGGGTGCAGCACTGGCAGCAGTGGTTTATAAGGCACTGGAAGAGTAAGGTGAAAAAATACTTGCATTTTGGATTTCCCGTGTTATAATAATATATGGTAATATTGTCATGGCAAAAGAGTGGATGCAAATCCACTCTTTCGTTTTGTGCAATTAGAAAATGGATGATACCAATATCACCGCAGGGATGATGCATGGCACAGGCTGTTTGATGTTCTGTTCAAAGCGTTTCGCAATTGTCTAAAGCGGTTACATTGAAGTGAGGAGTTGTATGTCAAAGAGAGAAGAATACGAACAGCGGACAGAACGAAATCTCCAGCCCATTTTGGAGCAGGGCCATTATGAGCTGGTAGACGTGGAATTCGTCAAGGAAGCAGGAAACTGGTATTTGCGTGTGTATGCAGATAAGGAAGGGGGCATTACAGTAGATGACTGTGAGATCATCAGCAGAGCTTTGAGCGATATTCTGGATGAACAGGATTACATTGAGGAAAGCTATATTCTGGAAGTCAGTTCCCCGGGTCTTGGCAGACCGCTGAAAAAAGAGAAAGATTTTGTGCGAAGCATGGGCCAGGAAGTAGAGGTACATTTGTATAAGGCACAGAATAAGCAGAAGGTATTTGAAGGAATTCTGGAAGCATTTGATCCGGATAGTGTGACCATTTCTCTGGAAGATGGAACCCGGATGCAGTTTGCGCGCAGTGATATTTCCCTGATTCGCCTGGCATTTGACTGGTAAGCAGTGTGGGGCAGATTGGGTAGGTATATAGGATAGTTGATACAAAAAGGTGCGGCAGCACAGAATTGGAGGATAAGAGAAGAAAATGAATAACGAATTATTAGAGGCATTAAACCTCTTGGAAAAAGAGAAAGGCATCAGTAAGGATGTATTGCTGGATACCATCGAGGTTTCTCTGATGCAGGCATGTAAGAATCACTTTGGAAGCAAAGCAGATAATATTATCGTGCGTGTGAACAAAGAGACATGTGATTATGAAATTTATGCGGAAAAGACGGTAGTGGAGGAAGTGGAGGATATGCAGACACAAATTTCTCTGCCGCAGGCCCGCAAGATCAATAAGAGATGCACCTATGGCGACACGGTAAAGGTGGAAATCCAGTCCAAGAATTTTGGTCGGATCGCTGCGATGAATGCCAAAAATGTGATTTTGCAGAAGATTCGTGAAGAAGAGCGCAATGTGCTGTACGGACGTTACAACAGCCTGGAAAAAGAAGTGGTGACTGGTACTGTACAGAGATATTTTGGCAAGAATGTCAGCATCAATCTGGGTAAGGTAGATGCGGTATTAAATGAAAAAGAGATTGCCAAGGGTGAAACTTATGAGATTAATCAGAAAATCAAAGTTTATATCGTAGAGGTAAAAGAGAACAGCAAGGGACCTAAGATTGTGGTGTCCAGAACCCATCCGGAACTGGTAAAGCGTCTCTTTGAAGCAGAAGTAACTGAGATCAAGGACGGCATTGTGGAGATCAAGGCAATCAGCCGTGAGGCAGGTTCCCGTACCAAGATGGCCGTGTATTCCAATGACCCCAATGTAGATGCGGTGGGTTCTTGTGTCGGTGTGAATGGTGCCAGAGTCAATGCAGTGGTAGAGGAATTGAATGGTGAGAAGATTGATATCATCAGCTGGAACGAGAATCCTGCCATTCTCATTGAGAATGCACTTAGTCCCGCAAAGGTCATCTGCGTGGCAGCAGATGAGGATGAGAAGACTGCACTGGTTATCGTACCGGATTATCAGCTGTCTCTGGCCATTGGCAAAGAAGGACAGAATGCCCGCCTGGCAGCCCGCTTGACCAACTATAAGATTGATATTAAGTCTGAGTCACAGGCAAGAGAACTGGGTTACTTCGAGGAGCTTGGTTTGGAAGACGGCGATTACGATGGATACAATGAAACTTATGACGGTGATGAGTATGAATCAGATGAGTATGATGAGGAGGATGACGAGTCTGAGGAATCCGAAGAGTCAGAAGAGTATGCATCTGAGGAGTACGAAGAGGCTGACAGTGATGAGGATGCAGAGGAGTACGAAGAGACGGATGGGTATGACGATGCAGACGAGGACGAAGTATGAGTACAAAGAAAAAAGTTCCGTTGCGTCAGTGTGTAGGTTGTGGCGAGATGAAGCCCAAAAAAGAGATGGTGCGTATCATCAAAACCGCAGAAGATGAAATTCTAATGGACACGACAGGAAAGAAAAACGGCAGAGGTGCATATATTTGCAAAAGCAGTGCCTGCCTGACACAAGCACGAAAAAACCGGGGATTGGAACGGTCTTTGAAGAGTCCCATTGCACCGGAAATATATGAACTATTGCAGAAGGAGATGGAAGCATTTGAAGAATGATAGATTTCTCTCTATGCTGGGGCTTGCTGCCAGAGCCGGAAAAGTCGCAAGTGGTGAGTTTTCTACAGAGAAGGCAGTGAAGGATGGAAAAGCATATCTGGTGATCATTGCGGAAGATGCTTCTCACAATACCAGAAAGCAGTTTGTCAATATGTGTACGTTTTATGAGGTACCTTATCTGATTGCGTATGATAAGGATACACTGGGATACAGCATTGGCAGACAAATGCGTTCTTCTGCTGCGGTTGTAGACAGCAATTTCGCAAAGGGATTAAGAGAATTGCGACAGGATATCATAGAGATTACAGATGACACAGAATAGAATTGTGTAGAAAGGCTATAGATTGGTGGTAGATTCATGGCTGAAATGAAAGTTCAGGAATTAGCAGAAAAATATGGAAAGACAGAAGCAGAAGTAATTGAACTGCTTCAGAAAAAAGGAGTAAATGCAGATGCATCTACTTTATTAAATGAAGAACAGACAGAAATTGTAAAACATGCGTTTAAGAAGAAAAAGAAACTGGCTGTAGTGGTACGTTCGCAGAACAGTGAAAAGCCAATCAGTTCCGGAAATAAGACAAAGACCGGTTCTTCCACAGGAGAAAAGAAGGCTCCGGGTCGTCGTCGCAAGCCGGCTGCTACAGGAGAAAAGAGCGGTGAGGCAGCACCGGTGAAGAAAAAGCAGGCAAAGCCTGTTTCTGAGGCTGTGCTAGAGACTGCAGAAATCAAGGATACCGTTCAAGCAGAGCAGACCGCTGCACAAAAGCCGGCAGAGCAGGTGGTAGAATCTGTTTCTGTTACAGAGACCGCTCCAGTAACAGAGACACCAGAGACCACAGCACAGACCCCTGTAGAAGAAGCGGCAAAGGAAACACAGATCGTGGAGGAGCCAAAAGAGAAGACTCCTGAGGAAATCGAAGCGGAAAAGGCAGCTGCAAGAGCAGAGGCAGAACGTCGTGCCATTGCCCGTGCAAAGGAAATTCAGGCCGCTGCAAAGCTGGCAGCAGAGAAACGTGCAGCAGCTGGCGGCGGTGACCGCAGCAGGCGTGACGGAGACAGACGTCGTGACGGAGATCGCAATCGCAGAAACGGGCAAAGTGGCAATGGCTCTGACAGACAGAGAAGCCAGGGCAATGGAAGACGGGATGGCAGTGGCTATCAGAAGCGTGACGATGACAATCGTTCCTATAACAACCGTGGCAGAGACAATCAGGGCGGTTATAATAAGGATAAGGACAGTACCCAGGAGCGTCCACAGAGCAGAAGACGGGATGACCGGAAGAACAGCGGCGGCATGGATCTGGCACCTGCTATGAACAAGAATGATGCTCGTGGCGGAAAGGGTATGAACAAGAAGGAACGTGAACTCCGTGAAAAGAACAGACAGAACGAGGAGAAGAACGGAAAGAAGCAGGAAAATATCCGTAACTTTGATAAGATGAAGAATGCCGGTAAGAATAAGAATACACCGGCACCTGCACAGGTGGAGGATGACGGCATCAAGACACTGACTCTGCCGGAGACCATGACCTTAAAGGAACTGGCAGATATGATGAAGCAGCCAGCTGCAGCAGTCATCAAGAAGCTGTTCTTACAGGGTAATATCGTCAACATCAACTCCGAGCTGACGTATGAGCAGGCAGAAGAGATTGCCTTGGAGTATAATTGTATTTGTGAGAAGGAAGTCAAGGTCAATGTATTAGAGGAGTTGCTGAAAGATGTGGAAGATTCAGAAGATACATTGGTACCACGTCCGCCGGTTGTCTGCGTCATGGGTCATGTAGACCATGGTAAGACTTCTTTGTTGGATAAGATTCGTTCTTCTAATGTAACAGCAAAAGAGGCCGGCGGTATTACACAGCATATTGGTGCTTATACTGTAAAGTGCAGGGGAGAAAATATCACTTTCTTAGACACACCAGGACATGAAGCATTTACTGCCATGCGTATGCGTGGTGCACAGTCTACGGATATTGCCATTCTGGTAGTAGCAGCAGACGATGGCGTGATGCCACAGACCATCGAGGCCATCAACCATGCAAAGGCTGCCGGTGTAGAGATCATTGTGGCCATCAACAAGATTGATAAGATGAGTGCCAATGTAGACCGTGTCATGCAGGAATTAAGTGAGTATGAATTGATTCCGGAAGACTGGGGCGGCAGCACCATCTTCGTACCGGTTTCTGCACACACTGGCGAGGGGATTGACACCTTACTGGAGATGATTCTGTTGGTGGCAGAGATGAAGGAACTGCGTGCCAATCCAAACCGCAATGCCCGTGGTCTGGTCATTGAGGCACAGTTGGATAAGGGAAGAGGTCCGGTTGCCACGGTGCTGATTCAGAAGGGTACCCTGCATGTAGGCGACAACATTACCGCAGGATGCAGTTATGGTAAAGTGCGTGCCATGATCGATGACAAGGGCAGACGTGTGAAGGAAGCCGATCCGTCTACACCTGTGGAGATCCTGGGTCTGAATGATGTGCCAAATGCAGGTGATGTGGTGATTGCCACCAAGACCGATAAGGAAGCACGTAACATTGCAGAGACCTTTATCTCCGAAGGCCGTGAGAAGATGATTGAGGAGACACGTTCTAAGCTGACTTTAGATGGTCTGTTCAGTCAGATCCAGGCAGGTAACTTAAAGGAGCTGAACCTGATCATCAAGGCGGATGTACAGGGTTCTGTAGAGGCAGTGAAGCAGTCTCTGTTGAAGCTGTCTAATGAAGAAGTGGTCGTAAAAGTGATCCATGGCGGCGTAGGTGCCATCAACGAGTCTGATGTGGTATTGGCATCTGCTTCCAATGCGATTATCATTGGCTTTAATGTACGCCCGGATGCAATGGCAAAGGCAATGGCAGAGCGTGAGAAGGTAGATTTGAGACTGTACCGTGTCATTTACCAGGCAATTGAAGACGTGGAAGCAGCTATGAAGGGTATGTTAGACCCGATCTTTGAGGAAAAGATCATCGGTCATGCAATCGTTCGTGCCACATTCAAGGCGTCCGGTATTGGTGTGATTGCCGGTTCTTATGTGACAGACGGTGTATTGCAGCGTGGATGTAGTATCCGCTTAAAGAGAGAGGGCGAAGTGATCTTTGACGGCCCGATGGCATCTTTGAAGCATCTGAAAGATGATGTAAAGGAAATGAAGGAAGGCTTCGAGTGTGGTGTCGTACTGGAGAAGTGGAATGACATCAAGGAAGACGACATCCTGGAAGCGTATAAGATGGTAGAAGTACCAAGATAGGATGGAAAATGAGAAAAAACAGTATTAAGAATACCAGAATCAATGGGGAAGTGCAGAAGGAACTGAGCAATATCATCCGCAGTGAGATCAAAGATCCACGGATTCATCCCATGACTTCTGTGGTAGCAGTAGAGGTCACGCCGGATCTGAAATATTGCAAGGCATATATCAGTGTACTGGGGGATGAGCAGGCCCAGAAGGACACCATGGCAGGCTTGAAGAATGCCGCGCCATTTGTCCGCCATATGTTGGCAAAGACGGTGAATCTGCGTGTGACACCGGAGATCAAATTTATTCTGGATCAGTCCATTGAATATGGGGTGCACATGACCAATCTGATCAATGAGGTCACAAAAGACCTGACAGATCAGTCAGAAGATGATGTGGCAGAGGAAGAGGAAACAATAGAGGATGAAGAGTGATTTTTTTGAACAAGTGCTGACCGGTGTGAAGCGTGTGTGCATCACCGGTCATGTAAAGCCCGACGGGGACTGTGTGGGTTCCTGTCTGGGACTGAAAAATTATCTGGCAGACAATTTTCCACAAATGCAGGCAGATGTGTATCTGGATCCGTATGAACCCTCTTTTTCTTTTATGCGGTATGAAGATCAGGTGAAGCACAGTGACAGTTCCATTCAGTTTTATGACTTGTTTATTTCATTGGACTGTGCGGACTTAGAGCGAATCGGACTGGGAAAGAAATATTTTCAGACTGCAGACAGAACTTTGTGCATTGATCATCATGTGAGCAATCCAGGCTATGCGGGGCAGAATTATATTCTGCCGGACACAAGTGCCTGCGCAGAGATTTTGTATCAACTATTTGATAAGGAGAAGATTGGGAAAGAAACGGCAGAATGTCTGTATACCGGTATTGCCCATGACACCGGCATTTTCAAGTACAGCAATGTGACAGGAGATACCATGCGTGCGGCAGCAGATCTGATTGACAGGGGGATTCCCTTTGATGAGATTTTGACAGACACCATTCTCACCAAGAGTTATGTACAGCAGCAGATGTTAGCAGAAGCACTTCAGACAAGTATGTTGTTTTTGGATGGCAGATGCATCTACTCTTATATCCGGTTAAAGACCATGGAGCAGCGTGGCGCCACCATTCAGGATACCCATGGAATCGTGGAGAAACTCCGGGACACAAAAGGAGTGGATTGTGCCATATTTGCCTATGAAGTGGCACCGGGGCAGTACAAAGTCAGCACTCGTTCCAAGCAGATCGTAGATGTGAATGTGCTTTGCAACCAGTTTGGGGGCGGCGGTCACGTGCGGGCAGCAGGCTGTAGTATATCAGGAACCTGTCATGATGTGATCAATGGAATCCTGCCTTTTGTAGAAAAACAGCTGCAGGAGAATAAAGGATAATGGATGGAATACTCAACGTATATAAGGAGAAAGGATATACTTCTCATGATGTAGTGGCAAAACTGCGGGGCATTTTGAAGCAGAAAAAAATCGGACATACTGGTACTTTAGACCCGGATGCAGAAGGGGTATTGCCGATGTGTCTGGGCAGCGCCACAAAGGTATGCGACTTGTTAACGGACAGGGATAAGACATACGAAACAGTGTTGCTCCTTGGTAAGGAGACCGATACCCAGGACATCAGCGGAACAGTGCTGGCAGAGGCAGAAGTCACCGTAACAGAGGCAGAAGTTTTGGAGTGCATCCAGAGTTTTCTGGGGGCATATGAGCAGATTCCGCCCATGTATTCGGCGTTGAAGGTGAACGGCAGAAAGCTGTACGATCTGGCAAGGGAAGGCCAGGTGGTCGAGCGGGCTGCCAGAACCGTGTACATTCGTGACATTCGGATTTTGGAGGTGGCATTGCCCCGGATTCGGATGGAAGTGACCTGCTCCAAGGGAACTTACATTCGTACTCTTTGCCATGACATCGGTCAGAAGCTGGGATGTCATGGTTGTATGGAGCAGTTGCTCCGGACCAGAGTGGGCATCTTTTCTTTGACGCAGGCAAAAAAATTGTCAGAAATAGAAGCGTTACGGGATGCAGGGACGGTGGAACATCAGCTGATTCAGGTGCCGGATTTGTTTCCGGATCATCCAAGGGTGGCAGTGAAGGAAGCAGCCGCCCGTCTGGTGTACAACGGCAATCCGGTGAAGAAAAGTGACTTTGCCACTCCATTGCCGGAAGGGGCAGAGCAGATCCTTCTGTATGACCATCAGAGACAGTTTATCGGCATTTTCAAGTGGAATGGAGAAAAGCATCGGTATTTTCCGGAGAAGATGTTTTATACCCAGGGAAAATAATATCAATACTTAGATATTGACATTCCATAATGGACATAAGTGAAAAGTAGAACTACAAAAAGAGATAAAACACAAATAAAACGAGAAAAAGAAACGAAGAGAGAGGAACCTGAACAGACGATGAGGCAGATCAACACAGAACATTTTCAATTGCCACGCAGAACAGTGATTACACTGGGAAAGTTTGATGGACTGCACTTGGGACATAGAAAACTGATTCACACATTGCAGTCATGCAAAAAAGAAGAATTAGATAGTGTGGTATTTACATTTTCTGTGCCTCCGGCTTCTATCGTACAGGGGACACGCTCCGGTCAGTTGATGACAGGAGCAGAGCGTACTGCTGCGCTGGAACAGGCAGGGATAGACTACCTAATTTCCTATCCCTGTGACCAGAAGCTGATTCATATGTCAGCAGAGAATTTTATCTGTGAGATTTTGGTGGGAAAGTGTCAGGCTGCTGTCATCGTGGTGGGAACAGACTGTCACTTTGGATACCAGAGGCGGGGAGATGTGGGGATGCTGCGCCAATATGCAGATCAATATGACTATCAGGTCGTGGTAGTGGACAAGGAAATCGATCCGGTCAGCGGAGAGGAAATCAGCAGTACGCTGATTAAGAGGGAATTGTTAGCAGGAAATATGGAGCATGCCAATGCAATGCTTGGGTATCCATATTCTTATCGGGGAGAGGTAGTACATGGAAAACAGCTTGGCAGAACTCTTGGCATCCCCACTATGAATGTATATCCGGATGAGGAGAAAATCGTACCGCCGGCAGGTGTGTATTGTGCAAAAGCAGAAATAGATGGATGCATTTATAAGGGAATTGCAAACATCGGATACAAACCTACCGTAACAGAGGAACACAGACTGCTTTTGGAAACATTTTTATTTGATTTTCATGCAGATGTGTATGGAAAAGAGATTGCAGTTATGTTATACTTTTTTGTAAGGGCGGAACAAAAGTTTGCAGGAATACCAGAACTGCAGAGACAAATGACAGCGGACATCCGGTCAGGAAGGGAATACTTTGACCGGCAGACAGATGTTTCTGACAAGGGTGAAGAGACATAAGGGAGAGATCTGGTTGAACGTCAGTTGTATGAAGAAGCAGTCCCATGTGCCGGACAAAGGATAGAACGGCTGGATATTCCTGAGATGAGATGCTTTGGAATAGAGGATGAAGTGAAAATGAAAAAATGGAAATATACAATTGGAACAATTTTGGTTACAGTATGTATGGCTGCCTGTGCCACTGCATCAGGCAAGTTGCAGCAGCCGGAAAGTGGGTATGAAAGCGCAAAATCCGCATCGGTTTTGGGAAAGGCCGGAGTGGATGAACAGACAGAAAGTCAAGAAGAGACCATACATAGCAGTGCAGATGTTTTGGAATCAGAAAACATCCGTGAGACAGAGACTGTGGAAGAGACTGTGACGGAAGAGGAAACCACACAGGAGGAAACACTGTCAAAGGAAGAGCAGGAGCGGCTGGCATATGAGGCCCATAAGAGTGTGCTGAATCAATACCAGCGGCTTGGTGTAGTGAAGAATGTTACCAACAACCTGAACATCCGGGAAAGTGCAAAAGAGGATGGTCTGATCATCGGTAAGGCAGTGGAGTATGCCGGACTGGAAATCATTGATGAGACCGGTGACTGGTACAAGGTACGAGTAGGCGATTCCTATGGATATGTGACCAAGGAATATGTGGCCACAGGGGAAGAGGCAGAGGAACTGGCAGTGGAGCATGCAGAGCAGAAGGCAGTGGTCACTGCCCAAATCCTGAATGTGCGCAAGGGACCTTCGCTGTTGACCAATGTGATGCTGCGTGTCAGTGTGAAGGACCGATATCCCATCGTGAAGCAGTATGACAATTGGACACAGATTCAGGTGCTGGAAAATGTAACCGGCTATGTATCCAATGATTTTATATCGGTAGACTATTTCTTACCAAGTGCTTATATCATCAAAGAATACCAGGGGCTTTCTGAAACCAGAAGAAATCTGGTCAGCATGGCATTTGAATATTTGGGTGGAAAGTATGTCTGGGGTGGTACCACTCTGGGTGTAGGAGTAGATTGTTCCGGTTATGTAATGCGGCTGTATGAGGCACAGGGTATCATCATCCATAGAGTATCCATCGAGCAGGCGACAGACGGCAGACAGGTCAGTCCGGAAGAGATGAAGCCGGGTGATTTGATTTTCTATGAAACATTAGGTCCATACATCAGTCACGTGGCCATGTACATTGGAGATGGCAAGATCATTCATGCGGCCAGTGAAAAGAAGGGAATTTGTATCAATGAGTGGAATTACATTGAGCCTGTTATGATCCGGAATATCATCGGAGATTAGAAAAAAGTCTTTGACTTTTCTATATAGATGTGTTACACTGTCTAGGTGTGTGAATTGACACATGAAAGCACCGATGCCCGGCATGTGGCTACTCCAGCCAGTGCTTAGTATCCGGTAAGAATTTTGATTTAGGAGGTTGGAACTATGATTTCCAAAGAAAAGAAGGCACAGATTATTGCAGAGTACGGCAGAAAGCCAGGCGATACAGGATCTCCAGAAGTTCAGATCGCAATTTTAACCGCACGTATTCAGGAGTTGACAGAGCATCTGAAGGAGAACCCGAAGGATCATCATTCCAGAAGAGGTCTGCTGATGATGGTAGGTCAGAGACGTGGTATGTTGGATTATTATAAGAAGAAGAATCTGGAAGGCTATCGTGAGCTGATCGCAAAGTTAGGAATCAGAAAGTAATCTGTTACCGGTTCAGCTATTGTGCATTTCCGAAAGGGTGGAGTTTTGATTCCACCCTTTTTTAAGGGAAAATTGTAACTGTAAAGAGATTAGACAGTTGCGAAAGAGTATAATCGTTCCATGTCATTGCCGTTTGAAAATTTTTGTGCGATGGGAAAGTTCTATTATACACATACAGAAGAAACCCGAGACCGCTGAAAAGGATATAGAAATCTGGTCACTGTGAAAGAACGGAACAGTTACGAAAACTGTATTTTTTTCAGTAGTTTCGGAACGAAGTTTTCTTCTGTAAACAGATACGGTATGTAACTGTCTAGAAGGAACACAAACGTGTGCGGCGTGTGGTTCCGGTTTGCAAATCCGCATAGAAAAGAGGAGAATATGTTCAAAAGTTATTCAATGGAATTAGCCGGCAGAACCCTGACCGTAGACATCGGCAGAGTGGCTGCACAGGCCAATGGCGCTGCTTTTATGCATTATGGTGATACTACAGTATTATCTACTGCAACCGCAGCAAAGGCACCGAAGGAAGGTATCGATTTCTTCCCGTTGAGTGTAGAGTATGAAGAGAAGATGTACGCAGTGGGAAAGATTCCAGGCGGTTTCAATAAGAGAGAAGGAAAGGCATCTGAGCATGCGATCCTGACTTCCCGTGTCATTGACCGTCCCATGCGTCCACTGTTCCCGAAGGATTTCAGAAATGAAGTCACCTTAAGCAACATGGTCATGTCCGTAGATCCGGACTGCGCACCGGAGGTAACCGCTATGTTAGGTGCTGCCATTGCGGTGGCCATTTCTGACATTCCATTTGATGGTCCTACCGCTGCATCCAATGTAGGTCTGGTAGATGGAGAGTTGATCATCAACCCTACCGCTGCACAGAAGCAGGTATCTGATTTACAGCTGACCGTTGCTTCCACCAGAGATAAGGTCATCATGATCGAGGCTGGTGCCAATGAGGTTTCCGAGGATGTGATGATCGAGGCAATCTTTAAGGCACATGAAGTGAACAAAGAGATCATTGCGTTCATCGATACCATCGTGGCAGAGTGTGGCAAGGAGAAGTTCACCTATACAAGCTGCAAGGTTCCGGAAGATATGTATCAGGATATGGTAGACTTCATCACACCGGAGAAGATGGAAGTGGCTGTTTTTACAGATGACAAACAGACCAGAGAGAAGAACATAGACGAGCTGGATGCACAGCTGCGTGAGCGCTATGAGGAGACCCATCCAGAGTGGCTGGAGCTGGTAGCAGATGCGCTGTATCAGTTCGAGAAGAAGACCGTCCGCAAGATGATCCTGAAAGATCACAAGAGACCGGATGGACGTGCCATCACAGAAATCCGTCCACTGGCAGCAGAAGTAGATCTCATCCCGAGAGTACATGGTTCTGCTATGTTCACCCGTGGACAGACACAGATCTGCAATGTGTGTACACTGGCACCGCTGTCTGAGGTACAGAAGATCGATGGTCTGGATGTGAATGAGACATCCAAGAGATATATGCATCATTATAACTTCCCGTCCTACTCTGTAGGCGAGACCAAGCCAAGCCGTGGTCCGGGACGTCGTGAGATCGGACATGGCGCACTGGCAGAGCGTGCATTGCTGCCGGTACTGCCAAGTGAGGAAGCATTCCCATATGCCATCCGTACTGTATCTGAGACATTTGAATCCAATGGTTCTACTTCTCAGGCATCAGTCTGCGCATCTTCCATGTCTCTGATGGCAGCAGGCGTACCGATTTCCAGCCCGGTAGCAGGTATTTCCTGTGGTCTGGTGACCGGTGATACAGATGATGATTATATTGTATTGACCGATATCCAGGGTCTGGAAGACTTCTTTGGGGATATGGACTTTAAGGTAGCCGGTACACACAAGGGTATCACTGCCATCCAGATGGATATCAAGATTCATGGTCTGACCCGTCCGATCATCGAGGAAGCCATCGCCCGCACCAGAGAAGCTCGTCTGTACATTATGGATGAGATCATGGCAAAGGCCATCGCTGAGCCAAGACCGGAAGTAGGGGAATATGCACCGAAGATTCAGCATACCAGCATCAATCCGGATAAGATCGGTGATGTAGTGGGCAAGCAGGGTAAGGTCATCAACCGGATCATTGATGAGTTCGATGTCAAGATCGACATCAACGATGACGGCTTCGTATCCGTATGCGGCAATGATTTAGAGAAGTTGCAGAAAGCAATCGACACCATCCAGCTGATCGCATCTGACTTTGAGGAAGGTCAGTATTATGTGGGTAAGGTTGTGAGCATCAAAGAGTTCGGCGCATTCTTAGAGTTTGCACCGGGCAAAGAAGGTATGGTTCACATTTCCAAGATTTCCAGAGAACGCATCAACCATGTAGAAGATGTGCTGACCTTAGGCGACATCGTCAAGGTAGTCTGCCTGGGCAAGGATAAGATGGGAAGAATCAGCTTCAGCATCAAGGATGTAAAGTAAGAGCAATTATTTGAACAATTGCGAAACCTCATTTACCTTTTGGAAGATGCCTGCGTACGCAGCATGTCTTTCGAAGGCACGCTCTCGCTTCGGTGTAGATGCAGCAGTACTAATGTTTTTTAGCGTAAATGCAGAGCATTCACTCAAAAAACAAAGTACCGGCATCTACAAGAGCCTTCTGAAAGACATGTCTGCCTCCCTTGGCATCAGTTCAATATGTTGAATAGGAGTTTCGCAATTGCAAATAAAATATGGGATTTAAAATGGGGGAGCGGAAGCTCCCCTTTTTGCGTGGGATTCTATAAAAGTGAAAAACCGGTTTGTAAGATAGAAATCCAATTGCTTTTCTTATAAAGAAAACGAATAATACATATGATAGATGTCTCTTCGTCTATGATATAAGGAACAATATAATTCTTGACAAAAGTATATCGAATTCCCCAAGATGATAAAATGGGATCTTGAACGAGAGGAAACTTTTTAGGATATATTACAAGGTGATGGATCTGTTGCTCAAAAGAATCTAACAGAGCATCTGCGGCATCAGGATTCATTAGGGTAAATTCAATATAATCTGAGGCATTGAGTAAATCCTGTTCAGCCATGTGTGTCATATGGATTTTAAAGTTCATCGTTGCCGTCTCTGGTTACGTATATCCGCCAGAGCCTCAGATACTGGTCGGGTATTTCCTGCCTTTACATCTTTTAAACCATCTTGAATCAAACCATAAAGTTCGAAACGGCTCATAAGCTGATCGTATGCCTCAATACTCAGCACAGCCAAGTCGCCTTTGCCATTTTTGGTAATGAAAACCGGTTCAGAAGAGTTGTGGCAAAAGGAAGAAATTTCGTTATAATTATTGCGTAAGTCGGCACTGGATTTAATGTTAGGCATAATCATATAACCTCCTTTTTATATTTGATACATAAATTATATCATAATTTTTGTATATACGTCAATGTGCCCAGATGGATATTTTGTGTGTGAAAAGAAAAAAAGAGTATAACGAAATGATTGTTTATGGTATAATGAACCTACGAGATGTATTTCGAAAATCGATGGTACTTGCAGATCAATTTGAAACAACAGATCGTGCCGAACTTGCCAGAGAAGGAAATGGCAGAAGCACACGAATTTGGCTGGATTACATTTTGAAAAAAGAATTGGGGCAGTGCATGGATTGGAGTTTGGTAGATCAGGAAGATGATCTGCTTGCTATGGAGAGAAGTCCAATCAGAGATATTGAGATTAAGCATGTTTGAAAGGCGGCACTGACAGACCGAACAGAAGATCGAAGGGTCTTTATGAAGGGAATTGATGCCAGCTATTATTATGAAGGATATTATATTGATAAGGCAGAGGAGTTGTAGGGCTGGTATTTGAGGAAAGATATATGGAAATACAATTCAAAACTACACTATTAAAACAACGATGCATTGGTATATTATGAGTTTTTTCGTTCCAAACAATCTGCCTGAATTTGAGAGAAAATTGAGTAGCAGAGGAAGCATGGATGAGGAAAACAGAAAAGTATTCAGATGGCAATGATTTTCCGGAAAGTGAGGTGAGTACCATGGAAATCAAATCTTTATTGATCAAAGACACTACAAGAGAGGAGCGCATCCAGATTGTACAGCAGGGGTTAAGCCAGTGTGGTGGTTCCTGTGATTTTTGCAACGGATGTGACAATTTAGGCGGTGGATTGGTAGACAAATTCTATGAACCCTATATCAATGGGGAAAAAGAATTGAGGGAAATCAATGAAGAATACCGTGCCAACTCCGGAATGGTACGGTAGCACAAAGGAGCGGAGAGGAACAACTTGTGTCTGTTCTTCTCCGCTCTCTGTCAAAGCAAATGTCTATGATTTTTTACAAATTATAATCCAGTGTATTCTCCATCATCCCGAATGGCATCGGTCACATCTTCTACGGTGTCAGCCGCTTTTTCAGCTACCTTGTCTACAACATCTGCGGCATCTTCTGCCACATCATCAGCGGTGTCAGCCACTTCTTCTAATGCATCGGAAGCAGATTCCTTCACATTTTCAGCGAATTCAGAAACCTTATCGGCAATCTTCTTGAAGAAGCCGGTGGTCTGTTCCTTGGCTTCCTCTGCCTGTTCGGCTACATCCTCGATCTTGTCAGAGAGGGCTTCTTTGGCCTTTTCTGCCTTCTCTTCGATGGCATCTGCCACATCTGCTGTTTTTTCTGCCAGATCCTCTTTGGCATCGGAAACTTTGTCTGCGATTTCTTCTGTGATATCAGAAGCTTCTTCTGTCGCATCCGGGGTCACATCAGAGATCTGATCGACAGTGTCTTCTTTGATGGCTTCGATATCCTCTGAGATGTCTGCAAATGCATCGGATACTGCGTCTACAGGTGTTTCTTCAGTGGTGTCAGTTGCTTCCTTGAACTTACGCTCTGCGGTGTCTTTCAGTTCGGCAAACTTGTCCTTGGCTTCTTCTGCATAAGGTTTTACGGTTTCTACTGCGGATTCCACATAAGGCTTGGCAGATTCTACAGCGGATTCTACATATGGTTTTGCGGATTCTACCGCAGAATCTACGTAAGGTTTTGCAGTTTCAAATGCACTTCTGGCAGTTTCCGCAGCTGCGTCTGCATAAGGCTGTACGGTCTCTTTGGCAGACTGTACGTAGGACTTGACTACCTCAGTGTCGATGGCGGCAGAAAGTCCGTCTTTGGTGGATTTCAGGGTGTCCTTTACAGCGTCTAAATCCACCGCTTCATTGACCTTTATGCGTGCCTTCTTTAATAAATCTTTGATGTCATTGATATATGCCTTCACATCCTTTGCAGTGTCGCTGTCTGCAATGGTTCTGGCAACGGATTTTGCCTGGTCGGTCACGTCATCAATGGCTTCGTCCATTTCTTTTACGATTTCTTCAGCTGTTTCTGCAAATTCGTCGTCTGTGGCAGCGTCTAAGCCATCCCCGCCTGCGGAGCGCAAGGGAGTGGGTGTATCGTCCTCCTCAAATTCTGCGCAGACCTTTTTGGAGTTGTCCATATAGACCTTGGCAGCAAGTGCAGCAGTGGCGGCAGTTGCTGTGAGAAATAAAGCTTTTGTGATTTTTGACATAAAATCATCCCTCTCTTTCATATATTGTTTGTAAGTGACTGCATGCGGCAGTACAACCCTCTGATACGTTACAGGAAGTCCCTGTAAAACACTGTAGTTATATTGTAATATGAAACTGCCAAAAAAGAAAGAGAAAATTTTCTAAAGAGAAAAACAAGAAATTTTATAAACACATAATAAAATAAGTGTTGCAATGCGGAGGTACTTGTGATAATATTTAGGTGTTGACATTAGCACTCGTTTAAATTGAGTGCTAACAGAGTAAGGAGGCAATCATATGAAGTTAGTACCATTAGGCGACAGAGTCGTATTGACCATGGTAGCAGCAGAAGAGACTACCAAGTCTGGCATCGTATTGCCGGGCAGTGCAAAGGAGAAGCCACAGACTGCAGAGGTTGTTGCAGTAGGACCAGGTGGAAATGTGGATGGCAAGGAAGTGACCATGTTTGTAAAGGCAGGCGATAAGGTCATCTTTTCAAAATACGCAGGTACAGAAGTGAAGCTGGATGGCGTAGAATACGTCATTGTTAAGCAGGGAGATATTCTTGCAATCGTAGAGTAAACAGGCAGGATTTCATAGAAACAGAAGCGGTCACAGACGGGATCTGTGATCGGATCATATTGTAGGAGGTTTTGATCATGGCAAAGGAAATTAAGTATGGTTCCGAAGCAAGAGCTGCTTTGGAAGCAGGTGTAAATAAGCTGGCAGATACCGTTCGCGTCACATTGGGACCGAAGGGACGTAACGTGGTACTGGACAAGTCTTTCGGTACTCCACTGATCACCAATGATGGTGTGACCATCGCAAAAGAGATCGAGTTAGACGATCCATTTGAGAACATGGGCGC
>JAFTGN010000002.1 GCA_017457865.1 Lachnospiraceae bacterium
CTGGTTTAATGAACTGGAAAAGATTGCCATGAAATAAGACTGTCACGCTGTATGACAGCAGTGCAGTCACATGGGAGGGGGCTGAAAAGTCCCCTTTTTCCCGATAATAGTATATCTATGATGTTGGGGTCAAAAGCCCTTCTATAGCACCTTGAAAAGTTCATATATTTTGTATCAAAGACAAGCCTAAATGGTTTACTTGTTGTATAATAGAGATATCTTAGGAAAGAAGGTATTCTTTATGTCATTCAAAGAAAACGCTTATCAGCAAATGTCATTTACAGACAGTTTTTCAGGATTAACTGTAAGAGAACAAAAAGCATTGGAAAAATCCTGGGCAAAAGTTTTTGCAGATGAAATATTTCCTGCTATTGATGAAAAGCGTTTTTCTGTCTTATACAGCGATAAGGCGTCCAGGCCGAACACCCCGGTAAACGTGGTTGTTGGTGCGCTTATCATCAAAGAACTTTTTGATTATTCCGATGATGAGATGGTTGAAAACCTGATGCTGGATTTCCGAATTCAGTACGCACTTCATACAACGAGTTTTGAAGAACAGCCTTTGAGTGACAAGACCTTAAGCCGTTTCCGTAAGCGTTGCTACGATTATGAAACGCTTCACAATAAAGATCTTTACCACGATTGTGTGAAAGACCTGAGTGCTTCCATTGCAAAACTGATGGAGATCAGTGGCAAAGTCAGACGTATGGATTCCATGATGATTGAATCCAATATCCGCAAGCTCAGTCGAATGGAACTGATATATACCTGCATCTCAAAGCTGGCAATGCATGTGGATAAAACCAACGGCTCCACTCTGCCGGATGATCTGAAACATTATACCAATCCAGACGATTTTAACAAAGTGATTTATCATCAGCGCAGCACCGATGCAGATGACCGCATAAAGCAGCTCCTGTCGGATGGGGATAAACTTCTTGCCATGTGTGAGTCCGAGTACAATGATTCAACGGAGTATGACCTGTTTGTCAGATGCCTGTCCGAACAGACCATTGTTGAAAATGAAACCCGACGGCTGCGCACGAAAGAAGATGGCAGTATGAGATCAACCATGATGCAGAATCCCTCTGATCCGGAGGCGACTTTCCGCAGCAAAGCAGGAAAAGAGCACCGCGGATATGTTGCCAACTTTGAAGAATGCGTAGGATTGAATGGCTCTGTTGTGACGGAGTACCAGTATGAGCAAAACAATCATAGCGACAGTCAGTTTATCCGGGAGCATCTGCAACAGATGGATTATCAGGAAGAACGAACTGTCATAATCACCGATGGTGCATACAGCGGAACAGAAAATACACAGCTGGCAGCTGATAAAAACGTAGAGCTGATCACTACAAATCTGACAGGAAAACCTGCTGCAGATATCCTTGCTGATTTTGAGTTCAATGAAGAAGGGACGAAAGTGCTCCGGTGTCCGGCAGGCTATGCGCCGAAAAGCTGTTCTTATATGAAGCAAAGTAATCAGTGTGCTGTTTCTTTTTTACATGAACAGTGTGCGAGCTGTCCGCATCAGAAGCAGTGCAAACCGAAGATTTTTAAACGGGTTGCAAAGATAGTAACATCAAAAGCTGCGCATGAACGTGCGAAAATCCAACGGAATATGAGAAGCGAAGAATTCAAAAACTATGCCCGGCTGCGTAACGGAGTAGAAACCATTCCGTCGAATATGCGCAATAATTACCATTTGGAAAAGATACCCCGTGGAAAACAAAGGGGCAAGTTCTTTTTCGGTTCCAAGATAGCCGCTTTGAATTTTCGAAAACTCTTCACTTATGTGAGGGGCTTAGGACACTATGCTCAAAATCCGGTACTTGCATAAAGTTAAGGAAGGAAATACCAGCCTATATTCAAGAAAATCCCAGCGTTATACTACAAAATATGAATTTTTCAAGGTACTATAGAAATAGGGACAGATTTGTCTATGGTTTTGACCCCAACATCATAATATATTCAAATAAGAAAATCAGGAGTAGTCAAAATGAGACTTTGGACCATTCAACCAAAGGAAATTTATGAAATATTGAAACAGGATGGTGTCTTTCACTGTGACCCATCCCGCTCCACCTGTCTGACAGAAATGAATTTTGGACATGCCTATAACTGGATGTGTGAACAGATGTATCAGAAAATTGGCAATCCGCCAGAGGGTGTCGCCTACCCCATCTGGGCATGGCACACGCTGGACTGGAAACATCAAAAGCCAGATTTACGCCGTACAGAATTCTGTGGCGAACCGGAAAATAGTGTCTGTCTGGAAGTGGAAGAACTAATTGCCACCTGCACAAACTTTCGTTCTATTCTCAACTTCTCTTACACAACTCTTTTATTCGCTTTTTATAATCCAACGACCCTTTTTGGTAGAACCCTCCCGTGAAAGAATTCCTAATTTTCTTAATGTCTTCAAGTGATATCATATTTTACTTGATTTTTCATCTAGAGAATCGGCCAGCTCTTCTAACGTAACTGTTGGGTTTTTCTCGATTACTGCAAGTATTTTCCTGCGAATTTCATTTACATTTTCTTTGGCGTTTTCTTTGGCGTTTTCCACTAATCGTTCATTTGCACTATTTTTCACTGCACATACTCTTTCTTTGTTTACCATATCAAAAGAATATTCATCATCTAATGGCACAATAATCCGGAATACATCTTTTTCTTCAGAAATAGGAAGTTTACCGGAATAAAACTGACTATATTTATACAGATTTCACACACCCGAACCAAGCTGATCCGCATAACCAATATTCCGAAAAAAGGAGGCGATAATGGGGTTCTTAGGGTTGGGTTCCAAATTATCGGGCGTAATGAGCGCTTCCTGTGTTGCACGATTTGCATTTTCCACATACATCCGTTCTTTTTCAATGACAAACTTTGCTTGATAAGAACTTGTAAACTCTCTATGAACCAATACATTTGCAATCATTTCACGTATAATAATAGTTCTGAGACTTTTCCTTTGGTCCTCCTCCAGAAAAAACTTGTCCAACAAGTGTTTTCTTCCAAATTCAATCAGTCGTTCATAACTCTCAATCAGATTTGTCTTAATCACCTCCCGATCATCATAACGGTCTGTATTCACACGTCTCACAAGTGCATCTGTCACATAGGCAGGTGCAACATCCATAATCACATCATCTTTTCCCAAGAGCATCACTGCCGCAAGATTATATCCCTGTTCTCCTGTTACACGATCTCTTCCATACAAACCAGCACTTTTTAAAAGTTCTTCATCGGACATCGTACTCCATGGATGATTCTGATTTTCACTATTATTCACTGCCATAATCCGTAATTTCGGGAGCAAATCTAGTCGCAGATCTTCAATTGCACATATGGATAGATTTTCTTTTCTGTGAAAATATTCTGCTTTCGAATATACATTTGTGCAATCTGTGCTGTTGCTGTCACCCTTATATCAGCACTCTCCACACGATCATACACATCCTTTCTATAGCTATGCACTTCTGCACTGGGTGGAATATGCACATGAATCACTGTTTTTCCTTCAAAATCCAGTATTTCAGGTACCAGATAAATGGTTGGCGAGAAGATATTGGGATTGCTTATGATGCTAATAAAATTCTTTACCATATCTGATGCTGCTTTGGGCGGAACTCCTTCTACTGTAGCATCATCTAACACTCCTAAAAACAAATCTCCACCAAAACGATTCAAAAAAGAACATACCGTCTGAAACGAATCATGTTCAAAACCATTTCCACCACGCTTAAACTCTATGCAAATATTCTCCTATTTCCCGTATCTTTTGAAAAGCAACGATATCCATACAAATCTCACTCCTATGTAAACCAATCTGTGTTTCATTTTTATCACAGCACTTTTTCTTGTTTACATAAAAATATCTTAACACAAGTATCTACCCTTTGCAACCCGAAACTACTCTTTCACAACATTATTTTATTCATGCATTTCCTTCCGTCAACTTTTCATCTGTATAATTCAGTAATTGCACAATGGCAGAATATCCCACAACAATCAGGATTCCGTAAACAATCTTTATTGGGTTTGCATAGGTAAGTCCCAGCAGCATAATGACACCGTCAATCAGCAGTAGTACCTTGCCCACTGATTTGTGTGTAAGCTGATGGATGATCAGGGGAATGACCTCAGTTCCTCCCGTAGAAGTCTTGCTTCTTGTAAGTATGCCAAGGGAAATCCCAATCAACAGCGCAGAAATCAGCGCATTTATGGGCAGATACGAAATCAAAGGAAGCTGTATGTTACAGGCAATTCTTTCAGTCAGATTTAACAGCAGGGGATATAAGAATGTGCTTGCGGCAGTTGAAACTGCAAACCTCCTCCCCAGAACAATGGAACCTGCCACAAATGCAATCAAATGAAACATCAAAACAGCATACGAAACATTGATATCCACAAAATGACTGATGGCAATAGAAAGACCCGTAAACCCACCCAGTACCAGCTGTGACGGTACCACAAAAAAGGTAACCGCAACTGCGTACAGTGCATTCCCCAACAGGACTGTGGCAATTGTTTTTACTATTTTGGCAATATTATTTTTTGACATCACAAACACCTCTCTATTGTTTTAGCATTTTGTGAAATATGTGTCAATCATGCCATATAGGAAATTTTTTTAATCATATTCGCAGCAATTCAGAACGAAGCCGAATTGAGCAGGCTCTGAATCGTGATGAACATTGTGCACAAAAATCCAATTGCTATCATCAAATAAACAAACTCATATCAGATACCTCTGCCGAGCCCAGAAATGTAGCCACACCACCAAGTTCTACCCCGTCAATCAACTCTTCCTGCTTGATTCCCATAATGTCCATAGACATCTGACAGGCCACGATCTTTACACCATGATCAATGGCAGACTGTATCAGTTCCTCCACAGAAGAATTTCCTTTCTGCTTCATGATGGCTCTAATCATTTTGGGTTCTGCCCCAAACAGATTCATCTGGGAAAGCTTCAGCTTTCTGGTTCCCCGCGGCATCATCATGCCAAACATTTTCTCAATGAAATTTTTCTTCACCTCCATCCCCTGTCTCATTGTACAACAGCTGATATCCCTAATCTAACAATTGGTTCACATTCCTGTCAATGACCGCAGATATGCTTTTTTTCTTGATCTGGTAATAAGATAAAGTTATCATGTTTCCCTGCAATATACTTCTATGGCTTTTCCTGCAAAGAGTCCTGTTCCTGCTCCCCCTGCCTGATCAATATTTTCCGTCATGCTTCCACCTCCGGCATACATTTTTCCAAGTCCTGCCAGAATCTCTTTGGAACAGGAATAGTAATGGGTAGAAATGTAATCCTGCAGCCGCTTCACCTGCGCTTGCACCTCTGGCTCCTCTGGATTATGGTCTTTTAACTTGCCCATTTCAGCAAAAATTTCCATCATCCCCACTGCAAGCCTTCGTTCTTCTTCCCTTGTCCATCCGTTGCTTTTCTCCTGAAACTCCTGATATGCTACAGTGGATCCCCACTGGGCCTTTGCCTCTTTTGCATATGCATCTATTTTTTTTGTGTCAAATACTGTAAAATCCAATGCTCTCACTCCTATCACTTTGATTCCACGAGCCAGGGTAATGAGATTCTCCAGATGCTCTTTTTGCATCTGAAGCAGCGTAATCTGCTGATCCAGTGCCTGATTTCGATCAAAGACAGGACTGTCCAAAATACCTTTGATTTCTTTCAATGAGAATTTCAATGTTTTGAACAGCAGAATATGCTGCAAGCGTTCCAATGCAGTATCGTCATACAGCCGGTAGCCTGATTCCGTCACTTCTGCCGGACGCAGAAGCCCGATTTTGTCATAATGATGGAGTGCCCGTATACTGACACCCGTCAATTCACTGACTTCATGAACTGTCATCATCCTCTCTTACCTCCTCGTGTGAGACCAATATAAACTATGACACAAGGTGAGAGTCAAGACTTTTTCAAAAATTTCCATCACACTCTCTTATCACTGTATATTGATACCGTTTCCCCTGCATGCTCAATCACTGATATCCGCATCTAACGCCACAGACATATGATATTCCGGATACCGTTCCTGTACTTCCCGTACGATTTCCTGATAGGTTCCCACTCGATCCGGTGCGGCAAAATCAATGATCACATCAAAATGAATCTGTTTTTCTGTTTCATTGACGTAAAATCCATGCATTTGCAGCACATGGGCATGGGACATGACGATTCTGCGAATCTCATTGCGGATTTCTGCCGCTTTGTCATTCTTCGTGTTCATAGAATACACGCTAATTCCTGCAAGCATCACCTGATGGGTTTCATAAACCTTCTGCACAATCTCACGTTCCAGGGCATCCAGCTTTTCCACAGAATAGGTATCCGGCACTTCGATATGTACGGAACCGATCAATCTGTCCGGTCCATAATTGTGC
>JAFTGN010000042.1 GCA_017457865.1 Lachnospiraceae bacterium
AAACAAATGGTCTGCGAAAATTCCCTTTAGCTGTAAATAATCTTCATAAACAGCTGGATTTCCTTCTTCATATCCATATACGCATTCCTGTGGGAAATCAGGAAAATCTTCTTTTCCATAAGAAGAATCTTCTATGCTGAAAAACTCTACGGCATTTGCAATTTCATATCGATAGGAAAAGGTATCCATTGCGCATAGCTGGTCAAACACATCCCTGATCTTTTCTGCATTTTGCCCATAAAAAAAACTGGCAAAGACTTCTTCATCTCCGCTTAAATTAATTTTATAAAAACACTTGTCACCATAATTTTCTTCTACCGCAGCCTGTTCTTTTTTCAGCAACAGGTAATCCGTCACCGTAATATTGATTGCCACACAGGAAAAGGCAAAGGCAATTGCAGACAAAAGAAATAGCTTCGTATGAGATACGATAAAATGTTTCGTTTCCAACCATATAATTCGTATCATATCTTTTTCACCTTCCTTTTAATGCTTCGCTCATGTCCACATTTTGTACCTGCCGTACGATATTGTATACCAACAAAATTCCAATGACACACATCCCTGCCAGTACCATTCCATATTGTTGCCAGTGTAACTCCTTCCAACCGGAAAGAAATCCTCTCCCCTCTGCAAACATGCTATGGAATATTACCACAGAGACGCCTGCTGCCAGTACCACTTGGCACATTCTTTTTCCATATTTCAAAAGTTGTTCTTTAATTGTCATCCCACACATTTTTTGAATGGCCACTGTATATTTTTTTCTTGTCACAAAAAATATTCCCGTTACAATTAAATTCAATAAAATTGCCATCACTGCACAAAACAAAAGTGTATCATTCATCTGATTTAGTCCATATGTTTTCCCCTCATATGCCACCTCAGATATTGTGTACTTCCCTTCTGCGTATTCTTTCATTGCATCCCATACCTGTTCGATTCCCTTGGGATCTGTTCCATCCAAATAATACAATCCGTGATGTTCCATATGGTTCAATAAATTTGTCAGATTCAAATATACGGTATTGTCTAGTTCAGAATCTGTTTTTTCAAAAATGCCAATCACTTCATATAACTGATTTTGATAGCCAAAATATCGGATTCCATCCTCTACATAGGTTCGATCCAACATTTCTGCTCCAATGACCGCCACAGGCATTTCATTTTCGTAATCTTCCGTAGAAAAGAAACGTCCTTGCTTCAAATAATCTGTATAAGAAAACACATCTCCGGTTCCATATATTCCCCTGATGATTTCATGGTACTCTTCGGATAACCGCTTATAAAGCATAAATTGACCTTTTTGCTTCAGTTTTGGAATTTGAAGCTGCACATCTTCTCCACCAACATCCACCAAATATTCACTTGACACCTGCACTCCTCTTACATTTTCTGAATACATGCCCCTCTCCAGAAAATCTTCCTGCGCCACATGAATATGGTATGCACATAAAATCAACAAAAATATTCCTGCCACTGTCAGCTGGAGGTAATACAGTACATATTCCCAAACTGCCTGTCTCATTGCATCTCGTCTCCCTAAAATTTGTTATTGCATTTTCAACGTTTTCATCATAATTATATTTCATCTGTTTGAAGTCTATATGAAAGCAATCTGTATTTTATCTGTAGCGAAAAGCCTCTATCTACAATCGGTTATTTCCGACTGTAAATAGAGGCTCCTTTTTTGTTCCTAAAATTCACCTATTTCACTCTCTCCCATCACCAAAATCCCCTGTTCCATCAGCAATTCTGCGGTCACTCCATTCCCATCTATGAGTGTCCCGGAAAATGTTCCATCATAGATTTTTCCTTTTCCACAGGAGGGACTTCTTTCTTTCAGTATCGCAAACTCTGCCTGAAAAAGTTGTGCCAGCTTGCAGGTCTCCTCTGCCCCACGACGATACTGTTCTGTCACATCCACTCCTGCCTGGGTACATACCTGATTTCCTCTCCGCTCTGAAGGCACTCTGGGGGTAGGCAGACCGCCTAACTGTTCCGGACACACCGGAATCAACTGTAGATCCGACCGGTTAAGCAGCCGTAACACTGCCTCATCTGCTTTCACCACCCCATTATAGCGACAGTTCACCCCCAGCAGACAGGCACTGACTAAAATACGTTTCATCTCCAAATCCCCCCTCTTGATCTTCAAAAGGCACAAGCTGAAATATCTCCAGCTTGTGCCTTCCTTGTGACAATCATTTCCAGATCATTGCGAAACTTTTACTGCTCTGGTTTTTCACTCAATTCTACGGTCTTTGATCTGGTCAGTCCACTGCCATATGGGAACAATACCACCGATTCATCTGTATGCTTGTCATCAATATCAGAAGCATACCAAGGCCATGTAAATTCCAGATGTCCGGTAAAATCATAGTCACCAAATAACACATCTGCCACGCCCTGTCCTTCACTGCCCGGCAGCCATGCTGCAATGATGGCATCTGCCTTCTTCACTTCTTCTGCAATAGTGATTGGTCTACCAGAAAGCAGAAGCAGAATAATTTTCATATCTGAATTCTGTTCTTTCAATCGATCAATCATCTGTCTCTGGCTGCTCATAAAGATCAGATTTCCTTTGTTTCTGTCACCGCCAGTTTCAGAGTACGGAATCTCACTGAGTACCACAATGGCTGCCTGGGCATCGCCCAGTTCAGAACCATCCTCACTGTAAGTGATGTGCTTCTCTTCGCCTACTGCCTGCTCGATTCCTTCTAAGATGTTGGTTCCTTCCGTAATGTGACCTGCCATACCAGTCCATGTAATGGTCCAGCCGCCACACTGGGTACCGATGTCATTGGCACCCTTCCCTACTACCGCAATGTCAGTATAGTCACGAAGTGCTTCCATCACAGTCTGTTCTTCTGTTGCCATATCATTCTTTAACAACACAAGAGACTCTCTGACTGCCTGTCTTGCCACTTCACGATGCTCTGCTGTGCCGATTGCTTCCAGTTCAGCAGGATCGGTCAGTGGATGTTCGAACAGTCCCATATCAAACTTGACCTTCAAAATACGTTCTACTGACAGATTGATTCGGTCAATAGAAACCTCTCCATCCTGTACCGCATCAATCAATACATCCATACAATCTTCCCAATCATATGGCTCCATAAACATATCCACACCTGCATCTAATGCTGCCAGTACCTTTTCCTTGTATGTGCCGTTTGGCACTTTAATCTGGTCAATTCCGTCATAGTCACTGATCACCAGACCTTCGAATCCCAGCTGGTCACGAAGCACATCGGTCAATAACCACTTATTGCCATGACACTTCTTTCCATCTACACTATTATAAGAAGCCATCACAGTCACAGCTCCTGCTTCAATAGCTTCACGATAGGGTTCTAACAAATGTTCCGTTTCCAGCAACTCTGCAAATGCATCCTCACTCATGTTCACATTGCCCTGGTTCACGCCCATGAAAGTATATCCTTCTCCAATGTAATGCTTTGCACAAGCAGCTACCGGTGTTTCTCCAAATCCATTCTGTAAACCGGATACATATGCCCCGCCAAACTGTGCCACTACATCCGCATCCTCGCTAAAGCACTCATAGGTACGTCCCCACAGTTCGTTTTGCGCATTGCCCAGACATGGCGCAAATGCCCAGTTGGCACCGATGGCATGGGTTTCCTCTGCAGTAATCTTTGCGATTTCCTCTGCCAGTACCAGGTCTCCGGTTGCACCAATTCCAATGTTATGGGGGAAAATGGTGGCACCATACACGTTGTTGTCACCGTGTACGGAATCGATTCCATACAAAAGGGGAATCCCCAGACGAGCCTCCAGTGCGGCCTCTTCTACAGAATTGATGTAATCATACCAGTTTTCCGGTTTATTTCCGGCTGAGGAAGATGCACCTCCACCGCTTAAGATTGAACCAATGCCCAAATTCTTCACCAGCGTAGGACTGATGTCCATCCGCTCCGGCTGCATCATCTGTGCTACCTTTTCTTCTAATGTCATATATTGCATCAAATCTGCCACTCGTTCCTCTGTGGAATAAGAAGCATCCAAATAGATGGGATGTTCCGGCAGATCGATTGCTGTTTCCTTAAAATACATAAGTTTCTGCCGTTTCCTCCTCAGATACTGTTTCTTCTGTCGTCAGAACCGTCTCTTTCTCCTGGGTTTCTGCTACTGTTGCAACCGTTTCCGTTTCAGGAAGGGGCGTTTCCTGAATGGTTTCTGTCTGTTTGCCACATCCTGCCACACTGACAGAGAGCACCCCTGTCAGCAACAGTGCGATCCATTGCTTTCCTTTTACCTGCTTCATGTGTCCTCCTACATGTGCATGTACACATTTTTTATTTGTATTGATTCAGAGGCATGGCAATTTCATAACGATTGATATCAAAACTCCATTTTACCACCTGATTGACAGGTCGATTTCTGTACCGAAAAATCACAGTAAGATATCACGAAGCAAAATCAAGGCAGCTCTGAACAATTACTCCATTTTTATTGTAATATAAAACAAAATTGACGTAAAGGAATTTTTTACGAAAACGTAATACTTTCTATATTCTCACCCTTTTTTGATTCGTACATGACACATTTCTGAACCAGTCACTCCTCCTGTAAAAACTCTGCCAACACCACATTGCTGACATCAATGCCTCTGTCCGTCAGAGAAATCCACTCTCCCTGTTGTTGCAGCAGTCCCAGTTCCAAAAGCCGGCTTGTCACCTGCCCATACACGGTATCATAGGAGACATGAAACCGCGCCGCAAATGCAGTGGTAGAGATTCCTTCCATCCGCCGCAGGCCCAGAAACAGATATTCCTCTTGTTGTTCTGTTTCAGAAAGCACATGTTCCTCTATCTGGATGTCTGACAGAGTGGTTCCGGTTAATTCCAGATTTTGAATATAAAACTGGAGATTTTCTGTATTTTTCCTTCGTACTCCCCGCATGCAGGATGCCGCACCGATGCCAAGTCCCAGATAATCCACACCGGTCCAATAATAATTGTTGTGTCTGGACTCATATCCATTCTTTGCATAGTTAGAAATTTCATACCGGTGATACCCTTTTTCTTTCAGAAACTGTGCCGTCCATTCATACATCTCCCGTTCTGTCTCCTCATCCGGCAGCAACTCTTCATGATCGGCATACTGCCCATAAAAGGGAGTGCCCGGCTCAATGATTAAACTATAAGCAGAAATATGTTCCGGCGGTGGTTGTAAATCTGTCACCTGTTTCAGCGTTTCCTTCCAGTCTTCCATGGATTGTCCCGGCAACCCAGACATGAGATCTATGTTGATATTCGAAAAGCCTGCTGCTCTGGCATCCTTATAACACTTGACAAACTGTTCCATACTGTGAATCCGCCCCAGCAGCTGCAATTCCCGGTCATGGACAGATTGTAATCCAAAACTGATTCGATTGATGCCTGCCTGTCGGTACTGCTTCAGTTTCTCCTTGTCCACGGTTCCCGGATTGCACTCAATGGTAATCTCTGCATCCTCCTGTACCTGAAAAAACTGCTCCAATGCCTCCAACACTTCTACTGTCCACTCAGCCGGCAGAATAGAAGGGGTCCCTCCTCCAAAAAAGATACTGCTGACAGACAATCTACCATACTGTGCCGCAAGCAGTGCCATCTCCTCCTGCAATGCCTGCACATACCGCCTGATGGTACCGGCTCCAGCCGGACCGGAAAGGAAATCACAATAGGCACATTTTTTTACGCAAAAAGGGAAATGCACATAGATTCCCAATTCCTCCATACGTACACCTCCCTTGTTTTTTCATTTTTTATTGTTGTTTACATTCAGGTGTAGCTGGGCAATGTGTCAGTTACACCTGAACTTCTAAACCATTATTTTTCATCCAGCTTCAGCACACTCATAAATGCCTTCTGTGGAATTTCCACATTGCCTACCATGCGCATGCGCTTCTTGCCTTCTTTCTGCTTTTCCAACAACTTCTTCTTACGAGTAATGTCACCGCCATAACACTTTGCCAGCACATCTTTTCGCAGTGCCTTTACTGTCTCTCTGGCAATGATCTTACTGCCGATGGCTGCCTGAATGGGAATATCAAATAATTGTCTTGGAATTTCTTCTTTCAGCTTTTCACACATCTTGCGTCCACGCTCATAAGCACTTTCCGCAAAGACAATAAAGGACAATGCATCCACTTCATCCCGATTCACCAGAATATCTAACTTCACCAGTTCGCTGCGCTCATACCCTTTCATCTCATAGTCAAAGGATGCATAGCCCCTGGAACGGCTCTTTAGCGCATCGAAAAAGTCATAAATAATCTCATTTAATGGCAGGTCATACCGCAGTACCGCACGACTTTCTTCCATATATTCCATCCCCAGATACACACCACGACGCTCCTGACAAAGTTCCATGATGGCGCCGATAAATTCTGTAGTCACCATGATTTCTGCTGAAACATAAGGTTCTTCCATGTACTCAATCTCGGATGGATCCGGCATATTGGACGGATTGGTCAGTTCCACCATGGTACCGTCTGTCTTGTAAATGTGGTATACAACACCCGGCGCAGTGGTCACCAAATCCAGATTGTACTCCCGCTCCAACCGCTCCTGGATGATTTCCAGATGAAGCAGTCCAAGGAATCCACAACGGAATCCAAATCCCAATGCAATGGATGTCTCCGGCTCATACTGCAACGCCGCATCATTCAGCTGTAGTTTCTCCAATGCTTCCCGTAAATCTCCATATCTGGCACCATCTGCCGGATAGAGACCACAGTATACCATAGGCGTTACTTTCTTGTAACCCGGCAATGGCTCTGCTGCCATATGGTCCATACGGGTAATAGTGTCACCAACCATCGTATCCCGCACATTCTTGATACTGGCAGTCATATAGCCTACCATACCAGCAGACAACTCTTCACAGGGAATGAACTGACCGGCACCAAAATAGCCCACTTCCACTACTTCAAACACCGCACCGGTCGCCATCATCTTGACCGTAGTGCCTTTGCTCATACGCCCCTCTCTTACACGACAGAACACGATGACGCCCTTATAAGGATCGTACACAGAGTCAAAGATTAGTGCCTGTAAGGGAGCATCCGGATCACCGGTAGGTGCTGGAATCTTGGTGACAATCTGCTCTAATACTTCTTCTATATTGATGCCATTTTTAGCAGAAATTCTTGGCGCATCCTGTGCCTCAATTCCAATCACATCTTCAATTTCATTGACCACCCGTTCTGGATCTGCACTAGGCAGGTCGATTTTGTTGATCACCGGAAAGACGTCCAGATCATGATCCAGAGCCAGATATACATTGGCAAGGGTCTGCGCTTCAATGCCCTGTGCCGCATCTACCACAAGCACTGCTCCGTCACAGGCAGCAAGGCTTCGGGACACCTCATAGTTAAAATCCACATGTCCTGGGGTATCGATCAGGTTGAAAATATACTCTTCTCCATCCTGTGCCTGATATACGGTACGAACCGCCTGTGCCTTAATGGTAATGCCACGTTCCCGCTCCAAATCCATATTATCCAGAATCTGTTCCTGCATCTCACGGCTGGTCAGCAGTCCGGTCTTCTCAATAATTCGGTCTGCCAGTGTAGACTTTCCGTGGTCAATATGTGCAATGATACAAAAATTCCGAATTTTACTCTGATCTATCATAATCTCTCCATTCTGTTTCCCGTTTCGCTCCCTCTAAGGAAAGGGCATACCGTAACACACTATGTCTGACACGCTCTTTCTTTGTGGGAATCCTCATAAAATCAGTTCCATACAACCGTTTTAAATGTTCCTCTGGATGATTCTGCACCGAAATCTGCAACTGTGCAAATGGCATCCGCTTTGTAGGAAAATAATGAACTCTGTCACACATTTCCCCAAATGTATGCTTCCGGCCACTTGGTATCATCACATATTTGGACTGGGTATTGTGACACCATTCGCTTACATGCTCTGTGGCAAGCAGCCACCAGCGTAGTGGAATGATCCCCAATACTGTACCCAATATATTTTTCATTTGCAGTCCCTTTTGCAATTCCTCGTACTCTTCCGTATACCAGCAGATTTTCTGCCACTTGCTATGCATGCGCACACAGGAAGAAATCCCCAGCAATCCATCAATGAGAACCCCATGCAACTTTCTCAAAACAGAATTATCAAATGCATTTTCCAATGGATAAATGTCAATGAATAAGCCAGCCTTCTCTGGTTCTGTTTCAAATAATTCCTCAAATACTGTTCCTTTTTTTCTCACCTTAGAAAAGTTCAAATCATACTTTGCGTCTCGCTTCAGGTTCTGTACCCAATACTGATCTCCAAATGCCTCTGTAAAGCCCGCTATAAACTTCTCATAATCTTTCCTGGGCATACAAATATCCACATCATCGTCCCAAGGAATAAATCCCTGATGCCGTACAGTTCCCAGACAAGTTCCACCACAGGCAAGATAGGTAATTTGATGGTCTGCACAATACTGGTCAATATCCTGTAAGATTCCCAGCAGGCACTGCTGAATATCCTGCAGATCCTGATCCGTCAGCTGATACAGCTTTTGGTTCTCATTTGTCATTGCCCGAAAATGCTTGTAGCTTTCCAACATGTGCGTTCTTCTGCCTCCGTATTTCCCATTGCAGCCACAGCCTAGGAGTTTTCACTGGCTGCAGCTCATTTTATATATTCCAGTGCAGGATGGTCTTTCCACCCGGCTTATTGATATCCTCATAAAATGCCCTGTGGATATCTGCCACACTGTTGATTTCCACCTCTACATTGATCAAATTGGCAAGATAATTGACAATTTCCGGATGAGCAGTATATAAGTCAATGGTCTTCTGAAAATCCGCTCTTCCACTTCTGCTGCTACCAAACAAGCACAACCCCTTCTCCAATACCATTCTGGTCAAAATCGGCACTGGATACTCCGATACACCCAGCAAAGAGAGGGTACCTTGGGGGTTGATATGATCAATGATCTGGGCAATGGCCTGCTGAGATCCTTCTCCTCCTACACATTCGATGGCATGATCGATGGTCACATCTTCTGGTATGGAACGTACATCAAATGTTTTCCTGGCAAAAGAAAACAGACTCAGCTTATCCTGATTCAAGCCAAAAATATACAACTCCGTATCCGGGAACATATAACGGAACAACAATGCCGTAATATACGCCAGATTTCCATCCCCCCAGATTCCCACTCTGTTGCGGCGAATATGTGCAAACCGGCCAAACCGGCTTAACGCATGTACACTGACTGATACCAGTTCGATAAACGCTGCTACACTTTCATCAATGGAATCCGGAAGTAGCAGTACCCGGCTATGATCCAACGCCACATAATCCTGCATAAATCCATCCATTCCACTGGAGCGGAACCGGCTGCTGCGCAGATAATTTTCTGCAATCACCTCATCCTCTTCTGTGGGAGAATTGGGAATCATCACTACCTTGGCACCTGCTGGAAAAATTCCCTTGGGATCAAATTTCACTTCTCCGATTCCTTCATGAATAAGTGCCATTGGCAGTTTCTTTGCCATCACCTCCGGTGACCGACTTCCCTGATAATATCTCTGATCCGCATGACAGATAGAAAGGCGTATCGGACGTATGATCACCTGATTTCCTGTCACATCAATGTTTTTAAAACAGGTTTCTATCTTTCTTGGTTCTGTCAACTGATATACTGTATTTAACATCCTCTTTCCTCCACATGATATTCTTCATAAACTCACTTACTTTTCATTCTTCTCTTCCGCAAGCAATGCCTCTGCAACCTTTAAATCATATGGATAAGTCAATTTAATATTAAATGTCTCACCACGCACCAATCTGACTTCTTCTCCTTTGATGACAAATATTTTTGCCGCATCGGAAAGAATATCCTTTTCTTCCTTGGTCAGAGATTCGTATAATTCTTTTAATTTTTTTGCCTGAAAAGACTGTGGGGTCTGTCCCTGATACATCATCTTTCGATCCGGAATGGCATGAATGACAGTATGGTCCTGACTTTCTACAATGGTATCTGTCGCTGGAATCACAGTATCACATGCTCCATATTCCTGTGCATAACGGATATTCTCCTCAATGATACGATGTGTCACAAAAGGACGAACTGCATCATGTGTTACCACAATGGTATCCTCATCCAGGCCATAATTCTGCTCAATATAAGCCAAAGAATTCATAATCGTACCATTTCTATCCCTTCCCCCTTCAATCACCACTACATTGTTATCCTTTGGAAAATAATTGGCAACCAGATTTCTGGTATGATTCAGCCACTGGTTGGGACATAGTACAATAATCTTTTCGAATTCTGGATTTACATAAAATTTTTCAATTGTGTGCACAATGATCGGCTTGCCACCCAATAAAATAAACTGCTTAGGCTTCTTTGTATCGCCCATACGGCTGCCGACACCACCTGCTAAAATTATTCCAAATACCATTTTATTCTCCTTCCTGATGAGCCTGTGCAATCACATTTTGGCTCTAATTTTCTTTTTTGTCTTATTATAATCGTTTGGCATACAATCATAAGTGTATCATCATTTGACAAAAAAACCAACCCTTTTCTATCTCATTTCTTCTACGGTCACCTTGCCTCCCTCGCTAATGATGATTTTGAATTCTAAAACACCTGCACTGTTTGCCTTTCTGCATTCTTCTTTTCTTTCATTTTCCAACGTATAATAGACAATCTCAAACTGGGCAAATGATTTCAACCCAGTGAATGTTAGTTTTACAGCAGACTCTTCTATAGACAAACTGACAAACTCTCCAAAAATCCGTCCATCTTCATTTTTTCGAATCAAATGGCTTCTGGTTCGTTCCAGAATCTCTCCACAGGTAGAATCAATTGTATTTAACACAATTGTTGTTTCTTTCATATACATCCTCATTCCTTTCTGTCTGTCATCTTTTGTATCACTTTTTCCGAATCAGCTTATGCAGGTCATCATCCCTTCCCATGACCATCAGATGCTCTCCTGCACGAAATACATAGTCGCTTCCCGGCATAAAATTTATTATTTTTCCCTGACGAATCCCAAATACATTTACACCGTATTTCACACGAATATTGAGTTCTGCAATACTTTTCCCTACCCAGTGTGCCGGGGTCTGTATTTCAAAAATACTGAACTCTCCAGGAAGTTCGATGTAATCAAATATATTGTTCGCACTGTGTTTGATTGCTGTTTTTTCTGCAATATCCCGTTCTGGATATACCACCTCGTCTGCACCGTTACGCAGCAGAAACTTTGCCTGAATATCACGGGTGGCTTTACTAATTACATATTTTGCCCCCATTTCTTTCAACTGACTGGTAATTTCCAGACTACTCTGAAAGTTGGTCCCAATACAGACAAAGCAAAGATCAAACCCATTAATGCCCAAACTTTTTAAGACTTCCGGATCAGTGCAGTCTCCACATCTTGCACTGGTTACCAAAGGCAGCAAATCATGAATCCTGCTTTCATCCTGATCTACAACCATAATATCATCTCCCAGTTCTGCCATTTTTCTGCAAAGATGATGTCCAAATCTTCCAACCCCGATAATCAATACATTTTTCATTTTTTAACCTTCTTGTGTTTTTAGTTTGTAATAATAAGACTTCCTATCCCGTAATAACATGTTCTGTTGGATATTTTATCAGTGGTTCCGGATGGGTATTGGTCACGGCAAGCGCAAAGGACAGGCTGCCTACTCTGCCACAAAACATTAAAAATGCAACCAATAACCGTGGCACCATTCCCAATGCTCTTGTTACACCTGTAGTCATTCCGACTGTACTGATTGCTGATATTGTTTCAAAAAATATATCATGTAACGACAATGGTTGCAAAAAACAAATGACTGCTGTTATCACAGATGCCAGAGAAAGATTGATTACAAAAACATTGGCCGCTTTTGCAACAATATCGTGATCTAACCGACGCCCAAATATGTGGGCTTCCTTTTCCTGTCGCATACTTGCCACACAGGAAAGCATCATTACCACAATCGTAGTGATCTTCACTCCTCCTGCCGTCGAACCAGACGCACCTCCAATAAACATCAGGATCACTGTCATAAAATAACCGCTTTCCGATAAATCTGTTATTTCCACACTGTTAAATCCTGCCGTACGTGGAGCAACCGCACAAAACAAAGAAGCCGTAATCCGTTCCCTGATGGAATATCCCTGCATCAATCCGTTGTATTCTGTTATATAAAACAATACCACAGGGATCAGTATCAACACCACAGTAGCAGACAGTACCATCTTTGTCTGTAAACTGTATCTCTGCACCTTTCTTCCATACACTGTAATATCATTCCATGTAAGAAAACCGATTCCTCCAATCAGGATCAACAAACACAACACGACCGTCACATAGGTATCCCCATAAAATGCAGAAAAAGAGGAAAACGCTCCGCTATATCCTCCCATCAGATCAAATCCTGCATTGCAAAAAGCTGACACAGAATGAAACACACTGTAATACAATCCTTTCACGATGCCAAACACAGGAACAAACCGAACTGACAGCAGCAGCGTGCCGCAAGTTTCAATCAATATCGTTCCCTTCAAAATCTTTCTGGTCAATCGAAACACTCCGCCGTTTTGTGTCGCACTAATACTGTCCTGCAACACAGTACGTGTTGATAAATTCATCTGTTTTTTTGTCATCATAAAAAACAATGCTGCAATGGTAATAAATCCAAGTCCTCCAATCTGAATCATCAACAAAATCACTATCTGTCCAAACACGGTCCAATGACTCCACGTATCCACTACCACCAGTCCCGTCACGCAAGTGGCAGACACTGCCGTAAACAGTGCATCCAACAGACTTGTCTCCAATCCATTTCTTGTAGAACAAGGAAGCCACAATAGCAGCGTACCTATCAGAATCACCAGCAAAAAACTCAGTACAATCACCCTGACTCTTGATATTCTGCCAAGCTGAAACCTCAATCCAATCCCTCTTTTCTATTCTGTTTTTCGTTTGTTCGTATCCATTCTATTTGCAGCTATGCTGCATAACATTTCCGCATTCTCTTTATATTTGCTTTCTTACCACTGCATATTCATCATCTTGTTTATAATAAGGACAAA
>JAFTGN010000043.1 GCA_017457865.1 Lachnospiraceae bacterium
ATCTATAGTTCAGGGATTTGGATCAGTATTTCTATCTTGATTTCCATTGCCTCCCTTTATCTCAATCCAACTGCAAAAGGATTAGTTTTATTTTTTTGTTTTATTTTTTTATCTGGCATGCTCCTATTCTTCTGGTGGAAAAACGGTTTATCCGTCACCTACACCACCAGACGATACAAAAATGAAATCACCCAGTTGGAATCCCAGCTTCAGCACAAGGAGGAGGAAATCCAAAAGCTTACAGAAAATAATGCCGCACTTGCCAGAATCATACATAAGGACAATAAACTGATTCCTGCTATGGAATATTCCGTAAAGGAACTGTACCGTATCTTACAGCAGGATTCCATGAAACCGGAGGAAGTAAGGCAACAGGCAGCTGACCTGCTGCTACATCTGGAAAAGCTCTCTGCGGAGCGTACCGGAATTCTTTCTGGGTATGAGAAAGCCCACAAATATCTCCCTCAGACAGGGAATGTAGTCGTAGATTCCATCATCCGCTATATGTGTCAAAAGGCCTTACAGCAGGAAGTTCATTTTGACTTTTTATTAAATGGCAGTGTGAAATATCTGTTGGAAACTGAAATCACCGAAGAGCAACTGACCACACTGATTGCAGATTTGATCGAAAATGCATTGATTGCAGAGCGAACCAGTTCCACAAAAAACATTCTCCTTGGCATCAACATCAAAAATCGAACGTATGTGTTAGATGTGTATGACAGTGGTACACCTTTCGCTCCGGAAGTAATCGCCCATATGGGACAACAGCAAATTACCACCCACGCTGACACAGGTGGCAGCGGAATCGGCTTGATGGAAACCATCCATATTGCCCGAACCTGCCATGCCAGCGTAGAAATCTGTGAATTGGCAGAAACCCACTATACCAAATGTGTCTCCATCCACTTCGATGGATTAGAAGAGATACGCATTCAAAGCAATCGACCAGAAGTTTTGGCATTATCAGAAAATCGGAGTGATATTTCTTTCCAAAAACTGTAAAACCACTATACACCCCTCCCCTTTTCTGCTATAATAGCCTTTGTGTTACATACCACGTTCTACCATATCCTATGGTTATACATCTATGTGTTGTAACACCATTTTTTACACGAGGGGGAATATACGATTATGGACTTATTTTTTACTATCCTTACCATTGTCTTTCAGCTCATCTTCTGGTGTGATCTGCTTTACATAGGCTACTGCCTGTTCATCAAACATGTGGCACTCAAGTCAGAGCAGAAGACACTGGCAATCTGTGCTGTCTGCCTTGCCATTGTGTTTTACCTGGTATACCTTCCACTGGCACTGTCCGGGGAACGGTCAAGCTGTATGATCCTTTGGTTTCCATCATTCTTGCTATACCTGTTCATACAGCGGTATCTCACAAAGCAATCATAAGAGGAGACATGTTTTATGGCACGAAATGAAACACCCATTGATGAGAAGAAATGGAAGCGGCTGGATCAGATTTCTCATTTTATTGTCATATTGATTTCATGTATGATCTCGCCTGTGATTTCTGATTATTATTTTGCATCCAGTCGTCTGGCAGAATTTTTTACACTGGTCATTTGTATGCTGGTATTGGATTTTTTCAGAAAATCCATTTTAGATTACATCGAAATCTCTCCCTCCCTCAGAAAGCATTTTGAGGTGAAAGAACAGCAGAATTCCTGACAAAAAGACAGCCACAGGCTGTCTTTTTCCTATAATAGCAAATTCCTGTTACATATATTTTCCTGCTTTCAGCCATACTAAAAACAGATGATTGACAGACAGATATCCAGGGAATTGCGAAACTCTTTGATCGGACCAAAAACAGCCTGCGCATCAGAAATTTTTCATTCAAAAAACTTTGTGGAATGCCGGCACTTTATTTTTTGAGTAATATATTCATATTACGATAAAAAATATTAGTACCGCTGCATGGAACCAAAGCGAGAGCGTGTTTTTTGAATAAAATTCCTGATGAAAGGCGTTCGGTATCATAGTTTCGCAATTACCTAAGACAGATATCAAAAGCGAGGTGGTCTTATGCAGGAAATCTTATCTATTGTTTCTCTTTCTCTCGGCTCTATTATTGCGATTTTTCTTTTGACAAAATTAATGGGATACCGGCAGATGTCTCAGATGAGCATGTTTGATTATATCAATGGGATTACCATCGGTTCCATTGCAGCTGAAATGGCCACCTCTCTGGACGAGCATTTCACCCAGCCTCTTGTGGCTATGGTGGTCTACGCTCTGGCTGCCCTTTTTCTATCATGGCTGAGTTCCAAATCGATCCGTGCCCGCCAGGTGATTGAAGGCGCGCCACTGGTACTGCTCAGTGGCGGAGAACTGTACCGGAAAAATCTGAAAAAGGCCAAAATCGATGTATCAGAATTTTTGATTCAGTGCCGGGTCAACGGCTATTTTGACATTTCCAAACTGGAAGCAGCGATTTTGGAAGGAGATGGAAAGATCAGCTTTCTTCCGAAAGTGTCTGACCGCCCACTGACTCCTTCCGATTTGAATTTGACACCAGAACAGGACTATATGGTGGCAAATGTCATCATAGATGGGAAAATCAGAAGGGAAAACCTGCGTCACACCGGCAACGATGAGAAATGGCTGCAAAGGCAGATCAAAGGGCAGGGAGCCTCTTCTATCGAAGACATCCTGCTGGCAACCTGTGATGCCAACAATAAAGTAACAGTTTTCATGAAAGAAACCAAAAAGAAACCGGTAGACCTGTTGATGTAAACAGTTTGCTCTTTTCGCATCATTCTGATTGATCAAATCCAGATTTACAAATCGTGATTTCAGAAATCTGGATTTGATTTTCCTCACTTCTCCTCCAAATAGTCCAGTATTCCATGACAGATCACCTGTGCCACCTGTTTCTGATACCCCTCATCTGACAATTGTTCTGCTTCCTCCGGGTTGGAGAGAAACCCACATTCCACGATCACTGCCGGTATGGGGGTATGAATCAGCAGATAATAATCCTTGTTTGCCTTCACCTGTCTGCGGTTTTCTTCTCCCAGCAGATCCGTGAACCGGTTCTGGATACAGCCTGCCAGCTGCTCTCCGGTACTGCTGTCTTTATAGTAGAATACCTGAGGACCTTTCACGGAAGGTTCTGTGTAGCTGTTTTGATGAATGCTCACCAGCACATCTGCCCCTGCTTCCGTGATGATGGCAATGCGCTTTTTCATGTCAGACATTTTCTTATTGGAAGAACCTTCCTCATACAGGGGTGTATCATCCGGTCTGGTCAGTGTAACCTGTATCCCCTCTGCTTCTAACTGTGCCTGTAATTCCAGCACGATGGCCAGATTGATGTCCTTTTCTAATACCTTGTTGATCCCTACCTTTCCTCCGTCCTCTGCTCCATGCCCGGCATCCAGCACCACATGTCCTGTGACCGTTCTGTCTGCCTGCCCGTCTGTGTCTGGTTGTGTCTCATTGACATCCCCTCCTGTTCCCTGCTTCCCCACCGAAGTAGTTTTTTCTCCGTCTGACAGTACACCTTCCTCCTGTTCCAGGGTACCTGCCACCTCCGTATCCTGGGGCAGCAGCCGTCTGCCCCACAGCAGACCGCTTCCGGCACAAAAAAGGAGCAGCAACAGTGTCATCACCGTTTGCAGCCCCTTTTCTTTTGACCACGTCATATGTATTTTTCCATTAGACTTCATCTCAAAACCTCCTGTTTCACCAGATAGTGTATTGTATGTCATCTATATGGAAATCA
>JAFTGN010000044.1 GCA_017457865.1 Lachnospiraceae bacterium
CTTCTGAAAGTAAATTTACGCTATCCATCTCACCGTTCATTCTTGCCATTTGGCTTAGTACATGTTAGAATTGTATATACAATAGAATGATGACAATACTTTTTGGACGGCACACGCAAACGGTATAGATGATGTGCTTTGAGAAAGGAGCGTGTGGATAGATGGCAAAGATTTTTAATGTAAATGGTGTTTGCAAATCAGGCAGGTACTATATGGTGGATTTGAAATCCAGACTTGAGGAAATCAAAAGGATGGTAGATGCAGGAGCGTATTTTACCATTCACAAAGCCAGACAGTATGGAAAGACAACCACGTTACGAGCGTTGACAGAATTTATGCAGAAAGACTATGTGGTGGTTAGTCTTGATTTTCAGAATATAGAGTCGGTTGAATTTGCCAATGGAAGTACGTTTGTACACGCATTGACGAGAGAAATCAATAAGAAAATCCGTCGGATGAAAGATGTGCCTGAGGAAGCCAAAGTGGAACTGATGAAACTGGCGGACAGCACAAATACAAATGTACGAATGGCAGAGATGTTTGAATGTTTCAGCCAATGGTGTGAACGATCTGAAAAGCCCATTGTACTGATCATAGATGAAGCTGACAGTGCGACAAACAACCAGGTATTTCTTGATTTCCTTGCACAATTGAGAGCAGCGTATCTTGACAGTGACGTAACACCTGCTTTCCAGTCAGTGATTCTTGCAGGTGTCTATGATGTTCGGAATATTAAGATGAAGATCAGACCGGAAGAAGCACATCAGGAAAATAGTCCGTGGAACACTCGCGGAGGCAACGAGGAAAATGAAAGTTTACTTTCATTTGACGACTGCTCGTGGGATCATAGGGAGCCTGCTCCCTATGATATTGCGGCTGATTTTGATGTAAACATGAGCTTCTCGGTACAGGATATTGCCGGGATGATTGAAGAATATGAGGCAGATTACCATACGGGTATGGACATAGACCAGATTGCAAATCTGATATACGATTATACTTCTGGTTATCCATATTTGGTTTCAAGGCTCTGCAAGCTGATGGATGAGAAAGTATCAGGTAGTCACGATTTTCCTGACAAGAGCAGCGCATGGACAAAAGAAGGTTTTTATGAAGCGGAAAAAATGATTATAAAAGAAGACAACACCTTGTATCAGTCTTTGATCAGAAAGCTGAAACTCTATCCGGAGCTTAAAACTGTGTTGTACGAACTGCTCTTCACTGGTAAACCGATTCCATATGTGACAACCAATGACTATATAAAAGAGGCAGCCATGTTTGGCTTTATCAGGAATGAGAACGATACAGCAGTTATATCCAACCGGATTTTTGAAGCAGTGCTTTATAATTTCTTTATTTCAGAAGAATTTGCCACAAGCAAGATGTACAATGCAGGTGTGCAGGAGAAGAACCAGTTTATTATTGGAGGGCATCTGGACATGAGAAAGGTGCTTGAAAAGTTTGTGGACACTTTTGATGAGCTGTATGGTGATCAAGATGAGACTTTTCTGGAGGATGTGGGCAGACGGTATTTTATTCTGTTCCTGAAGCCTATTATTAACGGTGTGGGAAATTACAGCGTAGAACCCCAGACCAGAAATAATGAACGCATGGATTTGGTGATTTATTATCATGGAGAGCAACATATCCTGGAGTTAAAGATATGGAGAGGCAATGCTTATAATGAACGTGGAGAAGAACAGCTTTC
>JAFTGN010000045.1 GCA_017457865.1 Lachnospiraceae bacterium
GAATAGGGAATGACCTGTCCCGGACGATAACTCTGATACTTTTGCAGTTCTTTATTCAACGTTTCCAGTGTGGCTTCCTTTTTCTGAATGATTAATTTTTGACGCTCTACATTCAAATCATTCAATGTAGAATCATACGTAAACAGCACATCCCCTTTTTTCACTTCCTGTCCATCTTCTACTAACACATCTGTGACAGTCTGGGTACTGGACACATAAACCGTTTGAATATTGCTTGTACGCACATTTCCATAAGATTCTCCACTGTCACCGATCCAGTCATCTGTCACGATCTGATCTGACATAGAATACACATTGACCACTCCCCCAGTATGGAAATGGCGATATGCAGCAGTTCCACCAAAAACTGCCCCTGCAAGGATCGCAATGACCAGTACTGTAATTAAAATCTTTTTGATCCATCCTCTCTTCATTACCAGTTCCCCCTGTTATCCCTCAGTTCCCCATCCAAAATGTAATAAATCTTCTGGGCACAATCTGCAATGGACTGCTCATGGGTGATCATGACAATGGTCATGCCCTCTTCATTTAATTTTTTGAACAACTCCATGATCTGTGTACCAGACTTACTGTCCAATGCACCAGTAGGCTCATCTGCCAGCAACAGCCGGGGATTGCCTACGATTGCCCTGGCGATTGCCACTCTTTGACACTGTCCACCGGAAAGCTGATTGGGGCGAAACTTTATACGATCTTCCAGTCCCACCTTCTTCAATGCTTCTGCTGCTCTGGCACGGCGTTCTTTCTTGTTCACCCCTGCATACAAAAGGGGCAATGCCACATTATCCAGTGCGGTCAACTTCGGCAGCAGATTAAATTGCTGGAACACAAAACCGATGAAGCGATTTCGTATGCTTGCCATTTTTGCATCTTTTTCTCTGGAAATATTCTGTCCATCCAACAGATAATCTCCTGAAGTGGGCACATCCAGGCACCCAATAATATTCATCAATGTAGTTTTGCCAGAACCAGAAGGTCCCATGATGGCTATATACTGTCCCTCCTCTACGTCCAATGATACATGTTTCAATACCGGCACCATCGAACGTCCCTGAGGATAATCTTTATAAATTTCTTTTAATTGAAGAAGCATGCGTTCTACCTCCTCTAATTATTCTTGACAGAGACTGCACTGGATTCTAAGTATGCATCCAGCCCGTCTATGGATTCCTGATCATTTCCTCCGTCTACATCAAATCCCTCTCCATTGAAATTTTCATCAGAAAAAATCGGGTTGCCATCTTCATCAAAGAACATCTCATCTGAGTAGATTGGATTGCCGTCCTCATCAAAGAACATCTCTCCATCTATATTGCCACTTTCAAACTCATAATCGTCATAGTTACCATCATCAAAGTAGAAATCATCATAGCGGGTAACCGGCATTCCTTCTTCTAAGGATGCATCCGGAATGGCAATATAATCATCTGCTGTCAAACCTTCCACGATTTCGTACTCATCCAGATTGGCATCATACTCACCCAATGTGAGTTCCTGCTTCACCAGCTTGTCCTTGTCGCTGGCAATCCATGCATAAGTAGTCTCAATATCTGTCATATCCAAATAGAAGGAAGACAGCCAAATGCCTTCTTTCTCTTCATTCTGTCCCATGTCCGGCTCAATGAATACATGCTGTCCAATCATCAAACCATCCAGAGAATCCAACTCTACATAAAATGCATACTTGGTGGAACTGGTATAGGCATCTGTATCATAGTAATTATAATTGTTGTTGTTCTCTGTATCTGCTTTGGATGTATCAATCAGAGAAATCACACCTGTCCATGTGATGGCATCATCCACTCTGGAATGAATGATCACATTCATGCCTTCCCTCAGATATCCCATATTCTGCTCATTGATCTGCCCTTTGATACGATAAGAACCGGTCTGCATAATGGTAATAAATGCATCAGATGTGCTGCCACTGTCACTGGTAAAATCGGAATACTCATTATAACCGTTGTCATTCTGCCCGTCTCCGGAATTGACCGTCTGTATCACACCTTCAATTTCAGCCTTTACTTCGGATTTTTCCAGACCTGCTTTCAGATTCTCGATTTCCTTTTCTTTGCTGGTAATCTTATACTCATTTTCTTTGATGTTGATTTCCTGTTCCTGAATCTCCATCGTATAAGACAACTGGTCTGTCACTGCTGCTTTCTCCTTTTCCTTCACCAGATTATCTCTTTGACGAATCATCATTTCATTTTCATTGCGCATCTTTTCCAGTTCCAGTTCCGCAGACTCAATGCTGCGATTGATCTCATCCAGGTCATAGGTAAACAGGACGTCACCTTTTTTCACCTCATCCCCCACTGCCACTTTTACCTCGGCTATTTTTTTATTGGCATCTTTCTTCACTTCTACAACTTTCTGAGACACTACTTTTCCTGCAAACTTGTCCAGCGTCAATGTACTGTCCAAACCTGCCAGCATAGAAACTGACTGTACTGCAACCGTATCCCCCTCTGCTGCATTTTTCCCATTACAGCCGGTCAAACATAATGTTCCCGCCAGAATCAGACTGATCCCCCATTTTTGCATTCCGCCACTCCGCATCTTCTTTCCTCCTTTTTAATGACACCTTGCTCCTCTACGTCTCCCAGGCAAGTGTATTACTGTAACTAGTACACTCGCTATATTATCTCAACAATTCCAGTCTGTCAAGGGTTTCACAAATCAGACTGTGAATTTTTTGTGAAACTTTTTTCCTGATGTATTGCATAGTCCCATTGTCACAAGGTTCCTTTGTATCTCCATTATAATACCCGTAAAAAAAACGGTTGGTTGCACGTTTCTTCAAAAAAAGAGACTTTGGCAATGACACCAAATCATTACGGTTTTGTGTATTTTTTACATCATCAAAATTGACGAAGAAAAGAAGCCTTAGATTTCTCTAAAGCTCCTTTTCCTGTTTCTCCTCAATCTATGTTTACGCGTCTATCAACCAAATCTGGAAGCCAAATCTTCCTCACTGAAACAGTCTGCAATGGCAGCACCCGGCGCTACCATCGGGAATACCTTTTCATCCTTGCCGATCACACACTCAATGACAACCGGAATATTCAGGCTGATGGCTTCTCTTACAACCGGCTCAAACTCCTCACAAGAAGTCACACGGTATGCCTTGGCACCCATTGCCTCGGCCAGTTTTACAAAATCCACAGAATCTTCTAAGACAGTTGCAGAATAACGCTGACCGTAGAACAGTGTCTGCCACTGGCGTACCATACCAAGTACATGGTTGTTCATGACAATCTGAATGATCGGAATGTTATAACGAGTTGCAGTTGCAATCTCATTCATATTCATACGGAAGCATCCGTCACCGGCAATGTTGAACACCGTCTTGTCACGGTTTGCCAGCTTTGCACCCAGAGAAGCACCCAAACCATATCCCATGGTACCCAAACCACCGGAAGTGATCAGAGTTCTCGGCTTTCTATACTTAAAGTACTGTGCTGCCCACATCTGATGCTGTCCTACTTCTGTGGTCACAATACAGTCACCACCAGTGATCTCATCCAGCTTTTCCATGATAAATGGACCGCTCAGCACCTCCTTAGAATATACCATCGGATACTGTTCTTCCAGACTGTGAATCTCTTCTAACCAGTCGCTGTGATCCAGTTTGGTCAGCTTTGCATTTAACAGTTCCAGTACAGACTTGATGTCTCCGATGATGGAAGCTTCTGTCTTGATGTTCTTATTGATCTCTGCAGCATCTACATCAATCTGCAGTACCTTGGCATCTCTTGCAAAGTTTGCTGCATTGCCATATACACGGTCGCTGAAACGGGAACCGACTACAATCAGCAGATCGCACTTGCTGACACCGAAATTGGAAGTCTTGGTGCCGTGCATACCCAGCATACCGGTATACAGCGGATTGGTACCATCGAATGCACCCTTGCCCATTAAGGTATCACATACCGGTGCATTGACTTTCTCTACAAACTCTGCCAGCTCTGCGGATGCGCCGGATAATACAGCGCCGCCGCCTACTAAGATGTATGGTTTCTTTGCCGCCTGGATCATATCCACAGCTGTCTTCACATCCGTATCCTTGATGGTCTCTGTCACACGGGTGATCAACTCCGGTGTAGTCGGCACGTACTCTGCCTTATTGGCGGTTACATCCTTGGTGATGTCCACCAGAACCGGACCCGGACGACCGGAACGGGCAATGTGGAATGCACGGCGGATGGTATCTGCCAGCTTGTTCACATCCTTTACGATGAAGTTGTGCTTGGTGATGGGCATGGTCACGCCGGCAATGTCAATCTCTTGAAAGGAATCTCTTCCCAAAAGTGGTACCCCTACATTGGCTGTAATGGCAACCAACGGAATAGAATCCATATATGCGGTGGCAATTCCTGTCACCAGATTGGTAGCACCAGGACCGGATGTTGCCATACACACACCCACCTTACCGGTGGCTCTTGCATAGCCATCTGCTGCATGGGCAGCACCTTGCTCATGAGAAGTCAGGATGTGGGTGATTTCCTTGGAGTGCTTATATAACGCATCATATACATTCAGGATGGTACCGCCCGGATAACCAAATACGGTATCCACACCTTGCTCTTTCAAACATTCAATTACGATTTCAGAACCTGTTAACTGCATTGTGTTCCCCTTTCAGACTGTGTTTTTACTTTACTTCCAGTACCGCACCGCGGCTGCTGTCTGTCACCAGCGCAGCATATCTGGCCAGATAACCGGTTGTGATCTTGGGTTCTCTTGGTGTCCATGCGGCCTTTCTCTTTGCCAGTTCCTCATCGGATACGGCCAGTTCCAGCTTATTCTCCGGAATGTTGATCTTGATCAGATCTCCTTCTTCTACCAGTGCGATTGGTCCACCCACTGCTGCTTCCGGACACACATGTCCGATGCTGGCACCACGGGATGCACCGCTGAAACGGCCATCTGTGATCAGTGCCACAGAGGAACCAAGCCCCATACCTGCAATGGCAGATGTGGGATTGAGCATTTCTCTCATACCTGGACCACCTTTTGGACCTTCGTAACGGATGACGACTACGTCACCTGCCACAATCTTGCCTCCCTTGATGGCCGCAATGGCATCTTCCTCACATTCAAATACTCTGGCCGGACCTTCGTGTACCAGCATCTCGTCACATACAGCAGAACGTTTGACCACTGCAGTGTTTGGTGCCAGGTTTCCTTTCAGGATGGCGATACCACCTGTCTGACTGTAAGGATTTTCTACTGGACGGATCACGTTTGGATTCTTGTTGACACAGCCTGCAATATTTTCTCCTACTGTTTTACCTGTAGCAGTGATGATATCGGTATACAACAGTCCTTTTTTATTTAATTCATTCATAACAGCATATACGCCGCCAGCCTCATTTAACTCCTCAATATACGTATGCCCTGCCGGTGCTAAATGACACAGATTTGGTGTCTTAGCACTGATCTCATTGGCAATGTCCAGATTCAGGTCTACTCCTGCCTCATGGGCAATGGCTGGCAGGTGAAGCATACTATTGGTGGAACAGCCCAGTGCCATATCCACTGTCATTGCATTCAAAAATGCTTTCTCTGTCATAATGTCTCTTGGACGGATGTTCTTTTCTAACAATTCCATGACCTTCATACCGGCATGCTTTGCCAGCTGGATTCTCTCAGAATATACAGCCGGAATGGTACCATTGCCCTTCAAGCCCATACCCAGTACTTCTGTCAGACAGTTCATGGAGTTTGCAGTATACATACCGGAACAGGAACCGCATGTAGGGCAGACCTTGTTCTCAAACTCTCTCACATCCTCTTCTGTCATGGTGCCTGCCGCATAAGAACCCACTGCCTCAAACATAGAAGAAAGACTGCGCTTTTCTCCCTTCACATGACCTGCTAACATAGGACCACCGCTGACAAATACGGTAGGTACATTCACTCTGGCTGCTGCCATCAACAGACCCGGTACATTTTTATCACAGTTTGGCACCATGACCAGTGCATCAAACTGGTGTGCCATAGCCATAGCCTCTGTGGAATCCGCAATCAGATCTCTGGTCACCAGAGAATACTTCATACCCACATGTCCCATGGCGATGCCGTCACAGACTGCAATGGCCGGAAACATCACCGGTGTACCTCCTGCCATAGCAACCCCCAATTTAACAGCCTGTACGATCTTATCCAGATTCATATGTCCGGGTACGATCTCATTATAAGAGCTGACGATACCTACCAGAGGCTTTTTCATCTCTTCATCTGTCATACCAAGTGCACGTAATAAAGAACGATGCGGAGCCTGCTGCATCCCTACTTTTACTGCATCACTTTTCATCTTTCTCAATCCTTTCTATCTTCAGATACGAGCGGTAATCAAATCGCCCATCTCCTTTGTTCCTACTAACTGACAGCCTTCAGACATGATGTCTGTTGTGCGATACCCTTCTGCCAGTACCTGCTTTACTGCTGCCTCCACTGCTGCTGCTTCTTCATCCAGATCGAAGGAGTAGCGCAACAGCATTGCCGCAGATAAAATGGTTGCAATGGGGTTTGCAACGTTCTGGCCTGCAATGTCCGGTGCAGAACCGTGGCTTGGCTCATATAAGCCCAACTTACCTGCGCCTAAGCTGGCGCTGGACAGCATGCCGATAGAACCGGTCACCATGCTGGCCTCATCTGATAAAATATCGCCAAACATGTTCTCTGTCAGGATCACATCAAACTGTGCCGGATCCTTCACCAACTGCATGGCACAGTTGTCTACCAGCATGTGGCCCAGGGTCACATCCGGATAATCCGCTGCCACTTCATTGACAACCTTTCTCCACAATCTGGAAGCATCCAGTACATTTGCCTTGTCTACACTGATGACAGAACTTCTGCGCTTTCTGGCAATTTCAAATGCCTTCACCGCAATCCGGCGGATTTCCTTCTCATCGTAAGTCAGTACATCTGTTGCTTTGCTGACACCATCTATCTCCTCTGTCTTGTGGGTTCCGAAATACAGACCACCGGTCAGTTCCCGCATAATGACCATATCAAAACCCTGGTCTGCGATTTCCTCTTTCAGCGGGCAGGCTGCCTTCAATTCCTCGTACAGATAAGCAGGACGAATATTGGCAAACAATTCCAGGCCTTTCCGAATTTTCAACAAACCTGCTTCCGGACGCTTGGATGGCTCAATGTCATACCAGCGGGAGTTGCCCACGTTGCCGCCTACTGCACCAAGCAGTACCGCATCGGACTTCTTGGCTCTCTCTAACGTTTCGTCTGTCAGGGATTCTCCATACACATCAATGGAACATCCTCCCATCAACAGTGATTCATATGTAAATACATGTTCATACTTCTCTGCCACCCGGTCTAACACTTTCTTTGCTTCAGTTACAATCTCTGGCCCAATGCCATCACCTGGAATCAATGCAATATGAAACTTCATCATTATCCTCCTGTTTGTTCTGTACCGGAATCCGGTCATTTTATTCTGCTGAACTCTTCTCCACCTCTGTGATAGCAGACTTCTTCATGGGAATTCTACAGTTTTTATTATTTCCAAATTCTACAATCACCATATCCTCTGTAATGTCGATGACTTGTCCATAAAAACCGGAAGTGGTCACTACATAATCATTGATGGATACAGATGCAAGTAACTCATCATGCTCCTTCTGCTGCTTCCTCTGCGGACGAACCATGATCAGGTACATAATCCCAATGATCACTACAAAATACACAATCCAACCGATCCAGCCCAATCCGCCTAAGCCGCCGGTGCTTTCAGTTGCTGCCAAAAATAATCCATTTGCCATGCCAAACTCCTCCTAAATCATCGTTTCGCTGTTCTTCGTTTTACAATACAGGAATTGTCCAAAACACATTTCCTGAACTGTCCTCTGCATTTTCTATGCATGCTCTCCTTCTGCCATAGAAGTGAGCTTGCTTTTTTTATACTCCTTATAGCGGTGATTGTCAATTGCTTCTCTGATTTCTTCCATCATATGGTTGTAAAAATACAGATTGTGCAGGACACAAAGCCGCATCCCCAACATTTCCTTTGCCTTTAACAGATGTCTCACATAGGCTCTGGAATAATTGCGGCAGGTGGGACACTGGCACCCCTCTTCAATCGGACGATCATCCAGTTCATACTTTGCATTGAACAGATTTAACTTTCCATGATTGGTATACACATGTCCATGTCTGCCATTTCTGGATGGATAGACACAGTCAAAAAAGTCCACGCCTCTGTCCACTGCTTCTAAAATATTTGCCGGTGTACCTACCCCCATCAGATAAATGGGTTTCTCCTTAGGCAGATACGGCACCGTCTCGTCCAAAATGTAATACATCTCCTCATGGGATTCTCCCACTGCCAGACCACCCACCGCATAGCCCTCCAGTTCCATATCTACGATCCGCTTGGCATGCTCGATCCGGATGTCCGCCTCTACGCCACCCTGGTTGATGCCAAAAAGCATCTGCTTGGGATTAATGGTATCCGGCAGGCTGTTTAGCCGGGTCATCTCTGTCTTACACCGTGCCAACCATCGTGTGGTGCGCTCTACAGATGCCTGAATGTAACTGCGCTCTGCCTTCGAAGGAGGACATTCATCAAATGCCATGGCAATGGTGGAGGCCAGATTGGACTGAATCTGCATACTTTCCTCCGGTCCCATGAAAATATGACGACCGTCAATGTGAGACTGGAAATACACACCTTCTTCTTTAATTTTGCGCAAACCTGCCAGAGAAAATACCTGAAATCCACCGGAATCGGTGAGAATCGGTCGATCCCAATTCATAAACTTATGAAGACCGCCCAGCTTTTTCACTACCTGATCACCGGGGCGCACATGCAAGTGATAGGTATTGGACAATTCTACCTGTGTGCCAATATCATGAAGATCCGTGGTGGCCACTGCACCTTTGATGGCAGCAATGGTACCTACATTCATGAATACCGGTGTCTCAATGGTGCCATGTACAGTTTTTAACCGTCCCCGTCTGGCAAGTCCATCGGTTGTCAGTAATTGATACATATGTTTCCTCTATTCTGTCATACAACATGCAGAGCAGCCAGATCTTCCCTTGACTGGCTCTGTGTCAAAACCATATAGCATAACTATCCAGAAAGGCACCCCTTTGACCGGATTGCCTCCTGGATAGCCATTTCTATTTATTCGTCTTATGCTTCTTTCTTAGCGAACTTGGTCTTCAAAACATACCAGATGGCACCGGCAATGCATACAGAAGAATATCCGCCGCATACAATACCCACGATCAGAGGCAGTGCAAACTCACGGATGGCAGTCACACCCAGAATGTACAGTGCAATGACCATCACCGCTGTAGTCAGGGAAGTGTAAATACTTCTCTTTAATGTATCGGTAATGGATGTATTCACAATGTCCTCTAAGGAACTCTTTGCCATCACCTGTAAATTCTCTCTGATACGGTCAAAGATGACAATTGTCGCATTGATGGAGTAACCTACGATGGTCAGCATGCAGGCAATGAATGTATTACCTACAGACCAGCGGAATACTGCATAGAATGCCAGAACTACCAATACATCGTGAACCAACGGTACCACTGCACCTGTTGCAAAACGAATGTCCTTGAAACGAATCAGAATATAGATCATCATGCAGATGGTTGACACGATCACTGCTACCACAGCATCCCGTCTCATCTCGGAGCTGACAGTTCCGCTGATGTTCTGTGCCTCAATGGCATCTGTATCTACCTGATAAGACTCATCCAATACTTCATATACCGCATTTCTCTGCTCTAAAGAAAGTTCCTTTGTCTTGATGATCACATCATTGGAACCCTGTACCGGAGAAATCTGTACGTCAGAAGTGCTCAAACCTGCAGCCTCCGCTACATCTACGGTCATGCCACTCTCTAATTCCTCTACCGTCTTTGCTTCCGGCAAAGTAGCAGTCAGAGAAGTACCACCTACGAAATCAATGCTGTAATTTAAGCTGTAACCCTTCACACCGCTGATGATCATGGTAACGATACCAATCACGATTACCAGAGAAGATACTGCAAAACAGATGTTTCTCTTGCTTAAGAAGTTGATGACCTTCTTCTCTTTCTTTGCTCTGCCTGCATACAGCTTCTCAGACTTCAATCCTACATAATACAGTGCATACATAACGAATCTGGTGATCACCAGTGCAGTAAACATGGAAACCACAATACCCAAAGCCAGTGTCTGTGCGAAACCCTTTACTGTACCGGAACCCATGAAATACAACACAAAAGATGCAATCAGAGTTGTAATATTACCATCCAAAATTGCGGACAGTGCCTTGGAAAAACCAGTCTTAATGGCAGACAATACGGTCTTCCCCTGTGCGATCTCCTCACGAATACGCTCATAAATGATGACATTGGCGTCCACCGCCATACCAATACCCAGGATGATACCTGCAATACCAGGCAGTGTCAGTGTCACATCAAATGCGGTCAGCATCACAATGATCAGACCTACATAAGTGGTCAGCGCCAGTGTGGCTGTAATACCCATAACACCATACAGTACCAACATCAAAATCACTACAATTACAAATCCAATGGCAGCTGCAATCAAACTGGTTCTCACTGCATTGGTACCCAATGTAGCGCCTACTACAGTAGAACGCATCTCCTCTAATTCCAGAGGCAGTGCACCGATACGGATGGTACTTGCCAGCTGGTCGGCTACCTCTAAAGATTCCATCCCCTCGATCTGGCAGCTGTCACCTGTGATGGCAGCCTGTACTCTTGGTGCGCTGACTACTTCATCATTGTAAATGATATAGATGATACCCTTATCTCCAACCAGCAGAGAAGTCACAGTACTGAAAATGCTCTGACCTTCGGAGTTCAGTGTCAGACTGACCACATACTCATATGTGCTGGTAGAATTCTGGCTTTCATACATACCGCCGGATGCATTCTTGATCATGTTACCATCCATGATCACCAGTCCCGGATTGGATTCAGAAAATGCACCGTCTTTGCTTCCGGTATATTCTCTGTAAGAAATCCCGGCTCCGTCTAACTGTTCCTTGTAATCAGTGGACACCACGAAGTACAGCGTACCGGGTTCTCCCAACTCCGCCAGAATGGCGTTGGCATCTGTAGCACCCGGAATGTCTACTACAATTCGATCCTTGCCCTCTGCATAAGCCACAGCCTCTGTAGAGTAGGTCTCTACTCTCTTTTGCAGTCTGTAAACCGTGTCGTTCAGATCCTGTGCACTTGGCTCTTCATCCCCTACAACAGAATAGGTAATGCTCACACCACCTGCCAAATCCAGACCTTTTGTAATATCATAGATACTACCTGCTCCGTCCTTACCGAAGCCCCAGAATGCGGTATACAGCACAAGTGCCAGAAATGCCGCAAAAATGACGAGACGAATCACGCCTTTTTTTGTTGTTTTCATGTCTTTCTCTCCTTATTTTTTACACAAAAGTACATTTCATGCTCTCGTGTGTTTATTCCGCAAGCAATGCGTCAAAGTCACAATCTTGCCTGTCAATTTGACTACCCAACTGTATCAGACAACGCAGCCTTGATCATAATGGCGCATTCGATGCGCTTGCGCTGTAACGCACAGCCAATGTCATAGGCATCGTTGATGGTTCCATGAAACTGATAGGAATTGGCCGCACAGCCACCGCTGCAATAAAACTTTGCAAAACATTGCTGACACTTGTCCTTGGCATACACATTGCACAGTTTAAACTCATCCTGCACAGCAGTGTTCACAATTCCATCGTCCACGTTGCCAAGAAGGAACTCTTCCTGTCCCACAAACTGATGACAAGGATACAGATCACCCCATGGCGTCACTGCCAGATATTCCGTACCGGACCCACAGCCACTGATGCGCTTCGCCACACAGGGACCCTGTTCTAAATCGATCATAAAATGGAAGAAAGTAAAGCCTCTGCCTTCCTTCGCCCGCTTCACATACTCTGCCGCCAGACGGTCATACTCTGCGCAAATCTGCTCCACATCCTCTTCCCGGATGGAATAGGGCTCCTCCGGAGAACTGACTACCGGTTCCATAGAAAGATTCTGAAATCCCAGATCCGCATAGTGGAGCACATCATCTGCAAAGTCCAAATTCTCTCTTGTAAAGGTACCTCTGATATAATAGCTACGATCACCTCTGCCCTCTACAAACTTTTTGAACTTAGGCACAATAATGTCATAACTGCCTTTACCATTTCTGGTGGGACGCATTTTATCATTGACTTCTTTTCGCCCATCCAGGCTAAGTACCACATTTGACATCTCTCTATTACAGAACTCCAGCACCTCGTCGTTCAACAGCATACCATTGGTAGTCAGGGTAAAACGAAACTTCTTATGGTTGGGTTCCTCGATGGAACGCCCATATTCAACCAACTGCTTTACCACATCCCAGTTCATCAGCGGTTCTCCGCCAAAGAAGTCCACTTCCAGATTGGTACGGTTACCAGAATTGGCCACCAGAAAATCCAGTGCTTTCTTGCCAGTTTCCAGATCCATCAAAGCTCTCCGGCCATGATACTCCCCTTCTCCGGCAAAACAATACCGACATGCCAGATTACAGTCATGGGCAATGTGCATACACAATGCC
>JAFTGN010000046.1 GCA_017457865.1 Lachnospiraceae bacterium
AGTGGCACGGTGAATCTTACCCTTTAACATGTTCAAATACATCTTGTTCCTTCTTTCTGTCATTCCTGCTCTTAGACCATTGCCAGACTATGATCCCCAACGTCTTTCATCAAAATTTTTATTCAAGAAAAGAATTCTGCGTAAGCAGCTCTTTCTCCTTCGCGCGAGGTCGCCTCCTGTGAGGAGCACTTTTTGTGTAATAGGAATTTCCTATTACATGAAAAACACGGGCTCGCCCATTAGGATACCGTCACAATAAAGTTATCGATCAGTCGTGTTTTTCCAATATACACTGCAATGGCCACCAGGGTTTCTCCCTGGATGGTATCTGTCTTTTCAATGGTGGAAAAATCCACCACTTCTACATAATCAATCTTCGCAAGCGGTTCTGTCTCGATCAGATCCGTCATGGCTTTGATCAGGGCAGCGGCACTGCGCTCCCCTTCCTCTACCAGTTTCCTGCCCATAAAAATGGACTTGCTTAAGATCAAAGCTGCCTGTCTCTCCCGGGGATTCAGATAAGTATTTCTGGAACTCTTTGCCAGTCCGTCCGCTTCTCTGATGATGGGACAACCGATGATCTCCACTGGAATGTTCAGATCCGTCACCATCCGTTTGATGACGGCCAGCTGCTGGGCATCCTTTTGTCCAAAATACGCCCGATCCGGCGTCACGATGTGAAACAGCTTGCTGACTACCGTACAAACCCCTCTAAAATGGATGGGTCTGCTTTTTCCACAAAGTTCTTTGGTCAGGCCGTTCATATCCACAAAAGAGCAGAACCCATCTGTGTACATCTCTTCCGGTTCCGGATGAAAGATGAGGGCTGCGCCGGTTGCCTCACAAAGCTTTGCATCTGCTTCCAAATCTCTTGGATAGCTGTCTAAATCTTCTGTAGGACCAAACTGCATGGGATTGACAAACACACTGACCACCACCCGGTCATTTTCTTCCACTGCCCGCTTGATGAGGCTCTGGTGTCCTTCGTGCAGATACCCCATGGTGGGGACAAAGCCAACGGACAATCCCTCTTTTCTCCAGTTTGCCACTTCCTGTCTCACTTCTTTGATGGTGCTAACGATTTTCATTTTGTATCCTCCATTTTCATATTTGACCAGTTATATTCATTTATTTCTTACAAATTTACACCGTGTAATATTTATACTTTTTTCTTCGTTTTATACGATTTCTATATTCTGAGTGTCAGTTTCATCTTACGATGCTGCATCCACATCCGCTCGTCCACTGCCTGTACGCATCCCTTAATACAGCTTTTCGATCACATCCTCATCGATTGCATAGGTATGCTCTTTCGCCGGAAAAGAACCATTCTTCACTTCCGCATCATATTGGCGGAAGGCCGCCGTCATCACTTCCCCTACATGGGCAAATTGTTTCACGAACTTGGGCGTGAAATCCGAAAACATACCTAACATATCCTGATATACAAGCACCTGTCCGTCACACCCTGCACCGGCTCCAATTCCGATGGTGGGAATGGACAGCTTCTGTGTGATGAGAGTGGCCAGTTTCTCCGGCACCGCCTCTATAACCACCGCAAATGCGCCTGCTTCTTCCACTGCCAGCGCATCCGCAAGGAGTTTTTTGGCCGCCTGTTCCGTCTTTCCCTGCACCTTATTGCCCCCAAAGGCATTCACCGACTGGGGCGTCAGTCCGATATGGGCACACACCGGAATACCCGCATCCACGATGGCTCTGATGGCAGGTGCAATGGTAGTGCCCCCTTCTAACTTCACTGCATTGGCACGGCCCTCCTTCATGAGCCGCCCGGCATTGACCACTGCGTCATACACGGATGTCTGATAAGACAAAAACGGCATATCTACCACCACTAACGCATCCGGTGCCCCCTTGGCAACTGCTTTTGCATGATGGATCATATCTTCCATGGTAACGGAAATAGTATCCTCATACCCAAGCATCACATTGCCCAGAGAATCCCCTACCAGAATGGAATTGATCCCTGCATCATTGATCAACTTCGCCGTGGAATAATCATATGCGGTCAGCATCGTCAATTTCGTTCCCTTTTTCTTTGCATCTGCAAATGTCAACACTGTGTTCTTCATCTCATCCCTCACTTCTGCACCCATGGTGCGTCTCAATCTTCTGATCGATCATGATCCATCCCATCTTCTTTGTCCGTCAAAAGCTGCTCTATGCTGGCAAAACGCCTGAAAAGCGCAAAATCCTGCTCTATGGCATCTGCGTGTTTCTGCCGTGACAGTTCCAACAACCGCTCAGACAACAGCCGGTAAACCGTCTTCTCTCTTCCCGTTAACACTTCCATATGCTTTTCTATGGTCTCTATGTCTCCCCTGTCTACCGGACCAGTCAATGCCTCTGACAAGCCGCTGTGTTCCATGTTCTCTGCATTATGGAAAAACAAAGGCATCAATGCCTGTCTGGCTCCTTCTTCACTGAAGCCGCATCGTTCTAACGTATCTGTGGCCATAGCATACAGACTGATCACCAGATTGCTGGCCATCACTGCCCCACTGTGATACAACACTTTATCTCTGGCCTCAATGACCTGATATGGATTGCCCAGGCGTTCTAACATGGCTGCCACATCTGCAATATGTTTCGGATTGCCTTCAATTGTAAAAAAAGTTTTGGATAGTTTTTGATAGGATGTCTGCCGGTCATGAATGGCAAACATTGGATGAATCGAATAGCCGAACCCGCCGGCTGCTTCTAGTTCTTTGAAAACCGCGCTGCTTAACGCACCGCTACAGTGACAAAATATTTTATGCTTAATACAGATCGTGTTGCAGCTGTCCCCCTCCGACACAAGAGCCAGGATGTCATCCACAACCCTTTGGATGGCCCCATCATTGACGGTCAGAAACAAAACAGTGCTATTGATAATCAGATGTTGCAGATCTTCAAAATATCTGCTGTTGGTAAATGCCGCAGCTTCTTTTGCATGCACAGGGTTCCGGCTATAATATCCGCTCAGCCTCAGTCCGTTTTCTTTCAAATAACGGCCAAGGGTCACGCCTACTCTGCCGGCACCAATAAAGCCTATCTCAGACTCATATAACTCCATCATACCACCTTCTTTCCTTCCAAATGAAAAAATATACATCGATACGGTGGTATTAAGATAAAATATTAGACACGGTATGGTTTCCTTGGAATACCACCCGCGCCTAATATACTACAAACCGTTATATTTGTAAAGAAAAATTGTGTTCCCCAATCTCCCCAAGCTGATGCAATAGATTGGATAAAAGGAAGTGATGCTTCTACAGTAATAGGATTCCTATCACATAATTATATATAAAAGTGTGATTTTTATCACATAAATCCATATAATTATGTGATTCTGATTGTTTTTTTCTTTGGAACTGTATATAATAAAATTATAAAACACTCGCATCACAAGGAGGGATTCAAAAATGGAACGTTTGATTTTGCATGAGCTTTTGAAATGGAAAAATTCTCCCTACCGCAAGCCCTTGATTTTGAAAGGGGTACGACAGGTAGGCAAAACCTGGATTCTGAAAGAATTTGGCAGGCGTTATTATGAACATACTGCCTATTTCAACTTTGATGAAAACGAAGAGTTGAAGCAATTTTTTGAGACCACCAAAGATGTGAACCGCATCCTGCAAAATCTTATGCTTGCCACCGGGCAGAAAATTTTACCGGAAAATACCCTCATCATTTTTGATGAAGTGCAGGACTGCCCCAAAGTCATCAACTCCATGAAATATTTCTGTGAAAATGCCCCCCAGTATCACATTGCCTGTGCCGGTTCACTTTTGGGGATTGCACTGTCAAAACCGTCTTCTTTTCCGGTAGGCAAAGTACATTTTCTGCAAATCAATCCGATGACCTTTACGGAATTTCTATTGGCAAATGGGGATGCACATCTGGCTTCTTATCTGGACGCCATCCAGACCATAGAGCCACTGCCCGATCCATTTTTCCACCCATTATATGAAAAGCTGAAGATGTATTATGTGACTGGTGGTATGCCGGAAGCGGTTCGTATGTGGACAGAAGCACGGGATGTAGATGCCGTACAGGAAGTGCTGTCCGAGATTATAGAAGCCTATGAACGGGACTTTGCCAAACATCCCAATGTCAGTGAGTTTCCCAAAATCTCCATGATCTGGAAATCCATTCCATCCCAACTGGCACGAGAGAATAAGAAATTTTTATACAAAGTCGTAAAAGAAGGGGCCAGAGCCAGAGAATATGAAGATGCACTGCAATGGTTGGTAAATGCCAGACTGGTACACAAAATATTCCGCAGTACCGCCCCCGGTCTTCCCATTGCCGCCTATGATGACCTGTCTGCATTCAAGCTCTATCTGGTAGATGTGGGACTGCTGCGCAGACTGGCTCAATTGGCACCGACTGCATTTGGAGAAGGCAATCGCCTGTTTACTGAATTCAAAGGCTCTCTGACAGAGAACTATGTTCTCCAAACACTGATAACCCAATTTGAGGTCACACCCAGATATTGGACGCAGACCAATCCACCTTATGAAGTAGACTTTGTCATTCAGCGAGACAACGATATTTTCCCAGTGGAAGTAAAAGCAGAGGACAATACCAAAAGCAAAAGCCTCAAAAAATATAAAGAACTATTTGGTGATGCCGTTAAACTGCGTATCCGCTTTTCATTGGATAACCTAAAACTGGATGATGATATGCTCAATATCCCCTTGTTTCTGGCCGATCAGTCTGATCGGTTGATTGGGATGGCTTTGACAGAAAAGCACTGCTGAGCATAGTGGGGGCAATATTATCCCTCTCTCATTTTACGTTCCTTTCTACTTGACAGGAACCAATAACCCAATATTGCCCCACATAAATTCAAAATAAAATCATCCACATCAAATGCGCCAGCTCTGGTAAACAATTGAAGCATCTCAAGTACCAGAAGCACCACAACTGTAAGAATCATAAAATCTTTCATCTTTATTTTCTTAAAGTAATATACAAAATACGCAAACGGCATAAACAAGACAAAGTTGCCCACTAAATTCCTGATTGGGATTGACCGGTTCATGGTGCCTTTCCATAAAGC
>JAFTGN010000047.1 GCA_017457865.1 Lachnospiraceae bacterium
TCAAGAGCCTTTTTGTCTTGCTTCGGGATGAAGAGGAGCATATCTATCTGCGGGAAGAGGATTTTGCCTGATGGGTGGGAATCCTATTTCTGACAGAATAGGGTGCTGGCTTTATAGGCAGGAATTCGTATCAAAATAATAGAAGGGAAAAACTATGAGTTCATTATGGAATGCGTCTACCTTAGTGCTGGTGGTGGTAATCTTACTGGCCGTGTTCATCGGGTATCAGAGAGGCTTGATTCGAATCGTCTTTTCTCTGACTGCCACCATATTGACCCTTGTTCTGGCATCTGTGTTGTTTCAGCCCGTGAATTATTTTCTCACGGAACAGATTGGATTGCAGGATCAGATCAGCGAAAGTGTACAAATTAGGTTGGAAGAATCTACAGGAGAACAGTTGGCACAGATTCGGGGGTCTTCCCAGAACGCGTTTTTAAAAGAAGTGCCGCTGCCATCCGTGGTGACTTCTTATCTTGTGGCACACAACAATCCCAGTGGATATGTGGCACAGGGGGTCAGCAACTTTGCGGAATATGTCAGCTCGGTGATTTCCCTGTTTCTGGTTCGAATCATTGCATTTGCAGTTACATTTGTGGTGGTGCGGATTTTGCTGTATCTCATATTGTCTGCACTTCGTGTGGTAGAGCATCTGCCGGGAGTGAAGTCTGTCAACCATATGGGAGGGGCGATTGTCTCTCTGGCGGAGCTTTTGCTGGTTTTGTGGCTGTTTTGCGCGCTGGCAGCAGGATTTTCCGGAACCATACTGGGCGGCAAGTTGCAGCAGATCATTGGCAGCAATCTGATTTTGGGATTTTTGTATCAGCATAATCTGTTGCTGTCTGTTTTATCCGGTGTGTTGGGATTCTAAAAACAGGACTCTCAGGAACCATTTGAAATGCAAATTGTTTCTGGGGGGATCGATATAAAAAAATAAAAAAAGTACTTGATTTTTTCTGAGAAGTGCGCTATACTAATGTAGCACGTGACGTACAGAGGTACACACGAAGCGCATATGGCGCAGTAGCCAAGTGGTAAGGCAATGGTCTGCAACACCAGTATCCACCGGTTCAAATCCGGTCTGCGCCTCTTTTTGATCCAGCATATATCTGAGGATAGTATGCTGGATTTTTTCAAAAAGAAATAAAAACGTTTAAAACCTGATCGTTACAACAAATAATTTGAAATAGGTAAAAGGAGGAACGGTATGAAGCACATTCAATTAGGAACAACAGGATTGGAAGTGTCACAGATTGCGCTGGGATGTATGCGGATTGGCGCAAAATCTCAGAAAGAAGTACAGGCATTGGTAGAGAAGGCGCTGGAACTTGGCATCAATTATATGGATCATGCAGACATTTATGCATGGGGGAAGAACTCGGAAGAAATGTTCGGGGAATTACTGAAAGAAAAACCATCTCTGCGGGATCAGATGGTCATCCAGACCAAGTGCGGCATTTGCAGTGGGTATTATGATTCTTCAAAGGAACATATTTTGGAATCCGTGGAAAACAGTCTGCGGAAAATGCAGATTGAGAAGATCGATGTGTTGTTGATCCACCGTCCCGATGCTTTGATGGAGCCAGAGGAGATGGGAGAAGCCTTTGCGCTGTTAAAGGAACAAGGAAAGGTGGATTATTTTGGGGTATCCAATATGAATCCCATGCAGATCCAGCTGATTGAACAATATACCGGTATGAAAATGGTGGCAGATTAGGTGCAGTTCAATGTGGTACATTCCGGCATGATTGATGACGGATTGTATGTAAATATGAAAGAAGAGCAGGCGATTATGCGGGATGGCAGTTTGATTGAGTATGCAAGAATTCACGACATTACATTACAGGCATGGTCTGTGCTCATGGCATCTTGGGCGGATGGTTCTTATATTGATCACCCCAAGTATGCCGGGCTGAATGAGAAGCTGCAGGAACTGGCGGATGTGTACGGGGTGACCAAGAATGCAGTGGCACTGGCGTGGATTCTCAGACATCCGGCAGGTATCCAGGCCATTGCAGGCACTACCAGTGTACAGCATTTGGAAGAACTGTGTAAGGGAGATGCCATTACCTTGACCAGAAAGCAGTGGTACGAACTGTATCTTTCTACAGGCAAACAACTGCCCTAAGTGACGACAGGGCCGGGAAGAGGGCTTTGCCCGACTCTTCCTGGCTCGAAGCTGCCGGTGTGGGTACCGAGCTGGGAAGGCATGTCCCTCATGTCTTGGTACATCGAAGTGCCGCCTTTGGGGTTTCATTTTATGTTACATGTGGATATAAAATAAAAAAGTTGAAAAAAGTTGTTGACAATGGTCGGAAAAGGTGCTATTATATGTTCTGTTGCCGCTGATGACAATTCAGAGACAACAAAAACAATTCAGACACAATTTCATGAGTTGAAAAACTTTTGAAAAAAATTTCAAAAAGTGCTTGACAAATCTTGAGACTGTGTTATAATGAATAAGCTGACTGAGAGAGCGAAAGCTTGAACAGAACGCACAGAGAACCTTGACAACTGAACAGTATAACCAACCTCGAAAATTCTTAAAACTCTGGAATCTGAACTGTTGGATGACCGGAGAAGAGAATGTTCAAGAGAGAACGAACCTAAAACAGTAAAAAACGGAAGTTTCAAACGGGAAA
>JAFTGN010000048.1 GCA_017457865.1 Lachnospiraceae bacterium
CTCTATTTGCCATACCCATCAATCAGCTATTCAGTATCAGATACGATGATATCCATGCCCTCGGGCTCTGTTTTAGAGGTAAAAAAACTTCGTCAAACCCGCATGAATCTTGAATTTAGGGCTTGACAGAATAGGAAGGTAGTGCGAGATGCCAGATTTTATGACCCTATTTCAAAATTATGCAAATGAATCCAAATTGTCAGATAGTACCCTTGCCAGAGCATCTGGGTTTAGTAGAACTTATATCAATAAGATGCGAAATGGAAAAAAGTTTAGCAGAAACTATGAAAGAATGATGAAGGTCATAGAATGCTTGCAGTTGGAAAAGAATGTGGAAGATGAATTGAAAATGGCATATCAAATGCAGCTTTCCGATGATGGTGGATATATGATTGTAGATGCAGTCTCTCAGCTGATCAAAAGTTTTGATGCTATCGTAATGGAGCGTGACAATCGAATCCTTTTGACAGAAGAAAAGTGGCCGGAACAAAAGATTTATTAGGATAAAGAGAATATCATGATTATTTGCCGGAAGCTGATTGAGCAGGAAGCAGTGAGAGAAGATGGCCATATTCGTCTGCTGATGCAGCTGGGGCAGGTACAAGTGCAGGAAGCACTGAAATGGGGACTGCGGAACAATCCAGACCTGCAAGTAGAGCAATTGATTGGCTTGGAGAAAACAGCCGGGAGCAACCATTTGAAAAAGAAGAATGTAGAGATGTTACAGCAGCTGGTTCCCATTATCCTGAGTCAACAGAAGATGAACTACAGGGTATATTATCATTATGAGTGGATGTCTTCCTATTTATCATCTTTCAGGATGGCATCGGCTTTTCTGATCACAGGCACACAGGTACTGTGCATCAATGATGATTTTACCAGGGCAATCCTCTGGTCAGAAAAGAACTGTGTGGAGTATTTTGCAAGTATGTTTGATGATAGGATTCGCAGGGCAGAACTGCTGTATTTCACTTGCGAGGATCCTGTTGATGTATATGCGAATTTCTTTGTAGACACCTCCGATACCAGTCCTGCTTACACGATGGGGGAACAGCCATTGATACAACGGCTGCTGCAATTTAATCAAAAAGTGAGACGCACGTATGAAAAGAAGTCTAAAGTCATTGCATATTTTACCAGGAGAGGGGTACAGAAATTTCTGGAAACAGGTTGGTTGGAAGAGATTCCAAAAGAACTGTACCACCCGTTGGAAAAGGAAGACCGAAAGCAACTGATTCGCGACCTGATTTCTCTTGCGCAGGAGGGGAAATACGAACCTCATTTGATGGAGGAAGAACAATTTTACCGGTACCCGGTAGGGTTGGTTATTGATTGTTACAGCGAGAATGACATCGTGGTGTATTACCATACAGATTTTGTAGAGAAACATTTTATCATCCGGGAACTTTCATTGGCAAACTGTTTTTATCAGTATATGGAGTGGATGCGTACCAGTTCCAGAGTATGGACGGTGGAAGAGACAGTGGCGTATATGGAAAGGATAATTGAATAATAGAAAAGTTTACCCGCAAAGGTGTGAGATAACTACAGAGAAAAGAATATACGTTCGAAAAAAATCTGCTTTTTCGTGAGATTATCTTGATGTATGATTGTGTGTATGGTATACTAATACAATCCGATAGCAATTTAGAATCCGATATATAGCAACGGAGATGGATGATAAAGACGGAGGAGGATGCATTTATGCAAAGACCATTAACTTGCGTCGAGATTTGTGCAGGGGCTGGCGGTCAGGCTCTTGGGCTTGCATTGGCTGGATTTGTTCATGTTGCACTTGTTGAATATGAAGCAGACTATTGTAAAACATTGAAATTAAACCGTCCTGAATGGAATGTAGTATGTGCGGATGTCCATAATTTTGACGGAAAGCCCTATCAGGGGGTAGATTTACTGGCAGGTGGAGTGCCATGTCCCCCTTTTTCCATTGCTGGAAAGCAATTGGGGAAGGATGATGAACGTGATTTGTTTCCGGAGGCGATTCGATTGATTAAAGAGATTAAGCCTAGAGCTGTTATGTTGGAAAATGTAAGAGGTTTTTTGGATACGGGCTTTGATGAATATAGGGAACATATCCTTAAGTCTATTGAGAAACTTGGGTATGATACGCAAATCAAATTGTTAAATGCTTCTGATTTTGGTGTTCCACAACTCCGTCCTCGTGTGGTAATTGTTGGGATACGAAAGGATGAAATTGGTTTCTTTTCTTATCCAGAGGGAAAACCGGGATGTGCGCTTACTGTTGGAGAGACATTATATGATTTAATGGCAGAAAATAAATGGGAAGGTGCAAAAAAATGGGCGGAAAATGCAGATAAAATAGCACCAACCCTGGTTGGTGGCTCAAAAAAACATGGTGGGCCCGATCTCGGTCCGGTACGAGCAAGAAATGCATGGGCGGAACTTGGAGTAGATGGGAAAGGTGTGGCGAATACAGCACCAGAGCCAGATTTTGAGGGAATGCCTCGTTTGACAAGTAGAATGATGGCGAGAATACAGGGATTTCCTGATACATGGACTTTTGGGAAAAAGAAAACGGCTGCGTGTCGCATGATTGGAAATGCATTTCCACCGCCAGTAGCACAGGCAGTGGGAGAAAAAATAAAGGAGTGTTTGGAATATGGATGCGTTAATAGCGAATGCGAGATTTCACTTTCACGAGCGGTTGTTTGAGACCAATACATTAACCTTGACTACGTCAGGTGTGGCATCAAATGCAGATACCAGCAGCAGAGGGTCAAAAGCAATAGCAGGTAAAATTGTGGATATCCTGGTGACTGAGCATCATCATGCGGTTAATACAGTTGATAAAATTTCTGGACAAACGCTTGGGAAACAGTTTGAATTATTGACCATGGAGTTTTTACAAGAAACATTTCCACAATTACAAAATCTTCGTCCCGGTCAATGGTCCATATTGCAACTTGGCAATCATAACCGGCTTAAAACCAGTGACTTTGAGCAATATGAGCATTTAGCTTATTTGAGTGCTTTGACGGCGGAGAATGCACAACTGGCAGCTGCGTTGGGAAATGATTATCTTGTGGCACCAGATATCGTGATTTATCGTGATCTTTATGAAGATGAAGCAATTAATGCGACACAATGCATCGTTGATGACAATATTGGTAAGATGGCAGATATTAGAAAATCAAATGGTGGAAAACCTCTGCTTCATGCCAGTGTGTCGGCGAAATATACAATGCGAAGTGATCGGGCCCAGAATAGCCGTACAGAAGCATTGAATTTGATTCGTAACAGAAAAGGACATCTTCCTCATATCGTTGTAGTAACGGCTGAGCCTATGCCTAATCGTTTGGCATCACTGGCACTTGGAACAGGTGATATTGATTGTGTATACCATTTTGCACTTTATGAATTGATGCGGGCCGTAAAAGAAGTTGGTTCTGAAGATGCGATTGAAATATTAGAAACACTTGTACAGGGAAAACGCCTGAAGGATATTTCTGATTTACCGTTGGACTTGACGGTGTGAAGCCTGATTTCATTGGTGATCTGTTTTCACCAGTATATACAAACTCTATTCGTAAAAATCCTTTTCTGTATAGCCTAAATGTAGCAAACACAAAATTCCCTCATATAATAAGATAGACTAAAACGTTATGTTAAGGGAATTTTAGTATGATGAGAAGATGTGTCTGCAATCGGCAGGAAATCATAAATCAAATGAGAATGCTGTGGTTACAACATGTTTACAGAACCCGTTTTTTTATAATCAGCACAGTTGCGGAACTGGGAGATTTGAAGTATGTTACCGACTGGCTGCTGGAAAATCCGGGGGATTTTGCGCAGGTACTGAAATTTTTTTATGGCGCAGAAAAAGCCGATGCATTTAAAATGCTTCTGACCGAGCATTTGCAGATCGGCGGGGCGTTGGTCAATGCCGATCAGGACAACGACATTTCAAAAGCGGATCGTCTGCGGGAAGAATGGTATGAGAACGCAGATGAAATCGCATTGTTTCTCGCAAGAATCAATCCCAATTGGAACAGACAAAAATGGCAAAACATGTTGGACAGTCATTTGAGCATGACAGAACAGGAAGCGGCTTACAGATTAAGACAGGAATATCCGAAAGACATTCAAATGTTCGACGCCATTGAAAAAGAAGCGCTTGAAATGGCGGACTATATGGCTTTGGGACTCATACGGCAAAAATGCTGTAACGGTTAAGAGAGATAGAAACTCACAATGGTATTCGTTTGCGTGTTGGGATATAATGAGGATACATGCCAAGACGTTTCAAAGGAGGAGTATAAGAGATTATATGGAATACACACATCATTATGATTCACCCCTGGGCGGTATTACGCTGGCCAGTGACGGTCAGGCTCTGATTGGTCTGTGGTTCGATGAACAGAAATATTTTGCGGACACCCTCGGACAAGAGCACCAGGAAAAAGCGCTTCCTGTTTTCGACCAGGCAGACAGATGGCTGGATCTTTATTTCAGTGGAAAAGCACCGGATTTTACGCCACCGCTGCATATGAAAACTACGGAATTTAGAAAAGCAGTATGGGAAATCATGCTGACCATTCCATTTGGTCATACCATGACGTATGGGGAGATTGCAGACAGGATTGCAGCACAAAAAGGGCTTTCCAGAATGTCGGCACAGGCAGTTGGCGGTGCGGTGGGACACAATTCTATTTCGCTCATCATTCCATGTCACAGAGTGGTGGGCACAAATGGAAGCCTGACCGGTTATGCAGGCGGCATTGAGAAAAAGGTGCAGCTGCTTGCCCTGGAGCAGGTGGATCTGTCAAAGTTTTTTGTGCCGAAGAAAGGCACCGCACTGTGAATTTCTCTGGCGTATGTGATGCAATAATTAGGCATAAAGCGGTTATACTAAGTACAATAAAAAGATAAAAGAGCGTAACAATTGTTACGGGAGAGGAAAAGATGAGTAACCGTTTGAAAAATGAAACAAGCCCGTATTTATTGCAGCATGCGGAAAATCCCGTAGATTGGTATGGTTGGTGTCAGGAAGCCTTTGAAAAGGCAAGATTGGAGGACAAACCCATTTTCCTGAGTATTGGCTACAGTACCTGCCACTGGTGTCACGTGATGGCACATGAAAGTTTTGAGGATGAAAGGACAGCCAGACTTCTGAATCAAAATTTTGTCTCCATCAAGGTTGACCGGGAAGAGCGTCCGGATATTGACAGCGTGTACATGTCGGTGTGTCAGGCCTTCACAGGCAGTGGCGGCTGGCCCATGAGCATTTTTATGACCTGGGACAAAAAGCCGTTTTTTGCGGGAACCTATTTTCCGGTACAGTCTCGTTACGGTATGCCGGGATTTTGTGACGTGTTGAATGCTATTGTGGATAACTGGAAACAGAATCGTCAGGAACTGTTGCAGTCTGCCAATGAGATTGTTTTCCATTTGCAACACAATGAATATGAAACAGATGATTGCGACAGTGAAAACATCATCGAAAATGCGGTCTGGTTGTGGAAGCGCAGCTTTGACAAGATGCATGGTGGTTTCGGCTTGGCTCCTAAGTTTCCCACGCCCCATAATCTGTTGTTTTTGCTGTTGTATGCCAGACAGAATGAGGACCAAGAGGCACTTCACATGGTGGAAGAAACCCTGCTTCAAATGCGAAAGGGTGGTATCTTCGACCAGATTGGATATGGATTTTCCAGATACTCCACAGATGCCCGTTTTCTTGTACCTCATTTCGAAAAAATGTTGTATGACAATGGGTTGCTGATCATGGCGTATGCGGCGGCTTACAGTGCAACGAACAATCAGCTGTATCTGGATACCGCCGAAAAGACCGCAGCGTATATTTTGCGTGAAATGACCTCCGAAAGCGGTGGCTTTTACTCTGCACAGGATGCGGACAGTGAGGGAGTGGAGGGGAAATTTTATACGTTTACTTTTGATGAAATCATCCGTGTGCTGGGAAAGGAAAACGGAACCACCATTGCAAAGATTTTTGACATCACCCCAGAGGGGAATTTTGAGGGGAAAAATATTCCAAACCTGTTGAAAAGCAATGCGTTGGGCACTGCGTTTGAGGAGGAAAGGCAAAGGCTGTACGAATACCGTAAGAGTCGTACCGCACTTCATCTGGACGATAAAATGCTGACTGGGTGGAATTCTCTTATGATAGCCGCTTTGGCCATGCTATATAGAGTTTCCAAAAATGAAACATATTTGCAGGCAGCAGAGAAAGCGCAGAGATTCATCCAGCAGAATTTGTGTGAGGGCTGTCAGCTTTATACAAGCTATCGCAATGGAACACGTTCGGAAAAGGCATTTCTGGACGATTATGCGTTTTATACCGCCGCACTGCTGGAATTGTATCAAGCAACACTGGAACCTGATTATCTGAAACAGGCGGAGCAGTTCTGCACAGAGGCAGAAAAAAGGTTTGGAGACTGTCAAGGCAAGGGATTTTATCTCTGTCAGGCAGATGCCAACGAGCTGTTTCTCAATCCGAAAGAAACCTACGATGGTGCCATACCCAGCGGAAATGCGGCAATGGCGTACAATTTTGTACGTCTGTATCAGCTGACAGAAAAAGACCGGTACAAAGAATCTGCCGAAAAACAGCTTGCGTTCTTAACCGGTCAGTCCCATGAGTATCCGGTAGGGCATGGCATGTTTCTTCTTGCAAAGCAGATTGATGAGAATCCGCCGGAGCAGATCGTGATTGTGGTAAAAGAGCAGTCAGATTTGGGAAATGTGGGAAGGGAATTGCCATTTCTGTGTAATGCATCGGTACAATCAGAGAGCAGGGAATATCCGCTGATCAATGATCAGACGACTTATTATGTATGCAAAAATCATATGTGTATGCCGCCGGAGAATCGTTTAAAGGGATGAACCTGCATCTGCGAAGTGATAGACTACTGTTGCTGATGATTGTCAAATGTATTTCCGGTTGTATTTCCTCTGAAAGTTGTGTAAGATAATGACAGGAGTCAAATGAAATGGTAACTGGAAAGGACTGGATTTTTCGGAGGCGCACAGGGGGAATTATTTAAACAGCAGAAAACGATATATGTTGTATCGCAGTGAGGTACTGGGTGACTACTTTGTAGATAAATCTTTACTGCTTCAGGAACTGTTTCCTCTGGTGGAGCGGGGAAATCAGTATATCTGCATTACAAG
>JAFTGN010000003.1 GCA_017457865.1 Lachnospiraceae bacterium
AAAACCATATTGCGTACAAAATCAGCACATTCATACTATATATGCGTTTTGCAATCAATCATACTGTGCCAGTTCTTCCTGGGTCAGTTCGAAATCACTGTCATCCAGACAATCCAACAGAATTTCTTCCCCTACACCTTCCTGCTGCACCCCCAGCCGTCCACGGCGGATCAATTCCAGACATGCCAGAAATGTCACCACTACATTTTCCTTGTCTGGCTGTTCTTCCAACAGACTGCGAAATGAAAACTGTTTCTTTTCTTTACAAATCTGTACAATTCTGCCAATGGCGGTGCCCAGGCTGACCTTCTCCCTTCGGATGGTGCCAAACCGGCTTCGCACCGGGTCGATTTTGTCAATCTGCTTTTTCATGACCATATGGAAAATGTCCTGCAATTTCTGCAAGGTCAATCCCTGCAACAGTTCATCATAATCCAATGGTTCTCTGTAATTTTTCACTTCCTTTGGCAGTAATTCTGTTTCCCGAAACAGGTGATTGGCGCTTTCCTGCTCCAAATCCTGTAACTCCTGTGCCTTGTTCTTATACAGACGATACTCGATCAATCGTGCCACCAGTTCTGCCCGTGGATCGATCTCCTCCTCCGTCACTTCCTCCTCAGGAGGGGGCAGCAGCATCCGGCACTTGATATCCAGCAAGGTGGCCGCCATCAGCAGGAAATCACTGGTCACATCCAGATCTGCCTGCTCCATCCGGCTCACATACTCCATATACTGGTCTGTGATCTCCACAATGGGAATATCATAAATATCTATCTTATCCTTGTCTATGAGATGCAGTAGCAGATCCAGAGGACCTTCAAATATCTCCAACTTGACTGACAAGCTCATCTCTTTTTGTTCCTTTCCTATTTGTCCTGTGACACGAAGCGCAGCACCACCAATTCGGATGGATTATTCAACCGCAGATTGATGGAGTGGGTACCCAATCCGCCGCTGACGATCATCTCTTTGCCATCTCCTTCGTACCGTCCTCTGTCTCTGCCGCAGAAGAACTGAAACTGGGGTGACATGACACCGCCTACAACTGGCAGCCGGATGGTTCCCCCATGAAAATGACCTGCCAGAGTCAAATCTGCCCCCCATTCCCCATATTCTTTCATGTACAAAGGAGAATGCGCCAGCAGCAGATTGAAACAGGACGGATCGGCTGTTCCCAGTACCTCTTCCATCCACCCGGGCACCATCCGCATGATGCCGCCTTTATATACATAATAACACCAGTCCAAATCCAGTCCGGTCAGGCAGATGGGGGTAGTGTTTCCCCTCCACTGCTCACTCGGATACAACAGGATGGAATCATTGACCAAAAATCGTACCCCATGACTGCACAATGTTTCTTCGTATGTAGTAAACTGTTCTTTCAGATAATCATGCATCCGCTTTTCATGATTCCCCAGTGCATAGGTCACCGTATACCGGTCTGCCAGACGGCAGATGAAATCTTCTACTTCCTGATAATCCGGCATATTATCAATCCGACAGCACATCATATCACCACCGATCAGGATATGATCCGGTTTGACACGGTCTATTTTTTCCTCTAACTGTTTCAATCCATACTTTCCATAAGTATTATTATGCAGATCTGATAAGAAACAGATCTGGTATCCATTCCATGCTTGTTCCAGTTTGGGAGATGTCACCTCATACTCCGTCGTCACAATATGATGCCGCTCATACTGGGAACGGAGCAGACACCCTGCACAAACCACCAGACAAATGCCTGCAACTATACCCCACCACATCCTCGTTTCCTCCATTTGTTCTCTATTTTCAGCAATCGCAAAACGATGACACCGGGCATCTTTCCTCAAAAGTTCCGATGCACCTGCTGTTTCTTCTCAAATCGTTTCGCACTGACCAATCCTCAGCCTACACCTGTCTTATCATACCACAGATTCTGCTAATGGGGCAAGAAAATATGAAATTGTCCGGCATGGTTCCATATCTTCACGTTATAACAGTTCATCATAATAACCAATGATGTATCATTTTCTTCATATAGTCCCAAAATCCTGCCTTTTCCACATCACCAGCTGCCACAATATCCGTGGTGCCCAGCTGCCGCTCTCCCAAACGATACGCAATATAACCGATGATGTCTCCCTCTGCCACAGGTGCCTGTAAATCCTCATAATAACAAATCACACGCTCCACCTGGCTGAAATCCTCTCCACCTGTACCCAAAAAGGAAAATGGTTCTTTTCGCTTTCCGGTAATGGTTTCTGCCACACCATTCTTCACCGGCACTTCTTCCTCCGGGATTTCCTCCGCATCCTGATACAGACTGCAATGGGCATAACCGTAATTTAACAAGGTGGCCGCTTCTGAAAACCGGTCTTTATAATTGGGGCATGCCATGACCACTGCCACCAGTTCGATGCCGTCTTTTCTGGCAGTGGCAGACAGGCAATATTTCGCCTTGCTGGTAGAACCGGTCTTCAAACCTGTGGTTTCAAACGAGGTACTCATTTTCAACAACTTGTTGGTACTGGAAAGTCCGAATTCATTGCTGCCTTTTCTGGTATTGTGGGTGATATTTTCCATCCAGATGGTGGTATAGTTCTGGATTTCCGGATAGTGGTGCATCAGCTCTCTGGACATGATTGCCACATCCCTTGCGGAACTGTAATGACGATCGGAATCGGTCAGACCGCAGCAGTCTTCAAAATGGGTGTTTTCCATGCCAAGGGAAGCCGCTCTTTCATTCATCATTCGAACAAATTCACTTTCACTTCCCCCAATGTACTCTGCCATTGCCACAGACGCATCATTGGCAGAGGCCACGGTGATACATTTGATCATGGTTTCCACGGTCTGGATTTCTCCTTCTTCCAGAAATACCTGACTACCGCCCATACTGGCCGCATAGGCACTGGTACTGACCTGATCGGTCAGCTGAATCTTTCCGGCATGCAGGGCATCAAAAATCAAAATGAGTGTCATGATTTTGGTGATGCTTGCCGGACTTCTCCTGGTATCTGCATCTGTCTCATAAATGACCGTGCCGGTGGAAAGCTCCATTAACACAACAGAGGGTGCGGTCAATCCCAGATTTGCTGCACCCTCTGCTGTATTTTGCTTTGCTGTATCCTGCGTCAGTTCTGTTGGTTCCTCCGACTGCTGTCCTTCTGCTTCCCCTGTCTGTTGCCCTTCTATTGTTTCTGTCTCAATTGTTTCTGTCTGTACACGGTTCCAGACCACTGGCTGCTGTCTAACCTGACTCCAATCTGCACCAGATGCCTGTGCCAGCTGCGCTGTCTCACTGGCAGACAGTCCCAGAACCAGCCCCATTGCCACGATACGAACTACGATGTGATTATGTACACCCATGACACACATTTCCTGTTCCTGCTTCGTAACTGTTCAGAACCTTTACAGTCTGGTCGCCTGAACAGTTATCATACTTCTATAAATGCTATGCCACCGATGGTTTGATTATGCCTGTCCTGCCCCGATCATAGGGCAGCAAAGGGTCTTAAACAGGAAGCTTTTGCAACAACGCCTCAAAATAGGCGGGCAGGGGAACCTGAAACTCCATGTATTCCCCGGTTCTGGGATGGACAAATCCAAGCACATAGGCATGCAGTGTCTGCCCCTGTAAGGCAAAGGGACATTTGGCAGGACCATATACCGTATCTCCTACCAAGGGATGTCCGATGCTGCTCATATGGACACGAATCTGGTGTGTCCGACCGGTTTCCAGCCGGCATTCAATCCATGTATAATTTCGATACTGCTTCACCACATGGTAATGGGTCACCGCAGGCTTGCCATTTTTGTGATTGATGGCCATCTTCTTCCTGTCTATGGGATGCCGTCCGATGGGAGCGTCTACCACACCATCTTCCCGAATGACGCCATGAACCAAAGCATAATACCGTCTGACAATGGAATGTTCCTTCAGCTGGGCCGCAATGTGATTGTGTGCCAGATCATTTTTGCACACAATGAGAATGCCTGTGGTATCCATGTCAATCCTGTGAACGATTCCCGGACGAAGCACCCCATTGATACCGGACAGATCATCCCGACAATGATACAGCAGGGCATTCACCAGCGTACCACTGGTATGTCCTGCTGCCGGATGTACCACCATGCCTTTGGGTTTGTTCACCAGGATCACATCCTGATCTTCATATACAATATCAAGAGGAATATTCTCTGGCAGAATTTCCAGTTCCTGTACTTCCGGCAGCTGTAAACACACCACATCCCCTGCCGCTGTCTGTGTGCTGACCTTCACAGCCTTGCCATTGACCGTCACACAACCATCCTTGATCAGCTTCTGAATATGGCTGCGGGTCAAATCCTGACATTGCTCTGCCAGAAACCGATCCATTCGTACACCAGACTGTTCCGGTGACACTGTAAACCGTAATTCCTGAAATTGTGTTTCTTCCACTTTTCTTTACTTCCTTTCAGGTTTCGTAAATTACATAAGACAATTGTGAAACTCTTTCAATAGAGTAAAAAACAGCCTGTACATCAGAAATTTTTATTTGAACACATAATGGTATATCGTGCTGTTGAGGAAGGCAAACCTGTCTTCAAGAAGGCTCTTGTAGAAGCCGGCACTTTGTTTTTTGAGTAAATGTATTTCATTTACGATAAAAAACATTAGTGCCGCTGCGTTCTACACGAAGCGAGAGCGTGCCTTCGAAAGACAGGTTGCGTACGAGACAGCACTCAGACAGGAAATGTTCAAATAAAAATTTTGATGAAAGGCGTTCGGTATCATAGTTTCACAATTGTCCATTTCTCTATTCTTTGGAAAATATCTCCTCGAAATCTGTTTCTTTGTATGCGAAGAGCAACAGAATCACTGCCACACAGCAGGATACGGTCACATAAATATCCGCCACATTGAACACGGGGAAATCGATCAGCTTGAAATAGAAAAAGTCTACCACATACCCCTGTAATCCTCTGTCGATCATATTTCCGATTGCCCCTGCCATCAGCACAAGCAGAATCACTGATAAAGGTACATATTTCTTCTTTGCCGGTATTTTCCAGTATACCCATGCCATTGCAATCAACGCAGCTACGGTGAGAATCAGAAAAAATTCCCGGTGATTTTGTAAAATTCCAAATGCCGCACCTCTGTTTTCCACATATGTGAGTTCAAATACATTTTTGATAATCGAAACAGATTCCTGTCCCTTCAAATAGAACACTGCCAAATGCTTGGTCAGCTGATCCAATGCGGTCAGGATCAATATGCCCACAACCAGCACCAGCCACTTTCCCTTCTTCATCATACCCCTCTTTTCCTTACATCAATCAGGCAATTGCGAAACTTTTTGAGCAGAAACCAGCCTGCACATCAGAAATTTTTTTATTGCTCTGCCCTTTACAGTCCAATTGCCTGTAAACCTGCTGCCATCTCTTCCATAGTCACTGTCTTGTCGATCACGGCATCCCCCACTTGTGCCAGCAGGATAAAGCGGATTGCTCCGGCATCCATCTTTTTATCATTCTTCGTTGCCTGCAACACCTGCGCTCTGTCCAAGCCATCTGCTCCCTCTCTAGCAAGCTGGTCTGTTTCCCGTACTTCTACCATGGAAACCGGCAGATGGAAACTTTGAATGAGTCCTATGCCTTCCTCTACTGTTTCAGCAGAAATGTATCCCTTTTCCTGAGAAATCCGCAGTGCCGCTGCCATTCCCAGTGCCACACATTCTCCGTGGTACAAGGCAAAGTGCATCTGTTTCTCAATGGCGTGACCAAGGGTATGGCCGAAATTCAGCAAAGCTCTTCTGCCCTTTTCGGTAGGGTCTTCCTCTACTACCACACGCTTATTCTCACAGCTACGGTATACCATATATTCCAATGCTTCCGGCTCTTTGTCCAGAACAGCCTGTCTATTTGCCTCTAACCATTCATAAAACGGCCCATCTGTGATAAAGCCATACTTGACCACTTCTCCCAGACCGGAACGGTAAATGCGCTCCGGCAGTGTATGCAGCACCGTCAGGTTCATGTAAACCAGTTTCGGCATGTGGAATGCCCCTACCATGTTTTTGTACTGATCAAAGTCTACACCAGTCTTACCGCCTACGCTGCTGTCCACCTGTGCCAACAGTGTAGTGGGAATCTGGATGAAATCAATGCCACGCAGATAAGTGGCGGCAGCAAATCCGGTCAGATCCCCTGTCACGCCACCGCCAAGTGCCACCAGCAAGTCTTTCCTGTCAAACTGTGCCAGAATCAGCTGCTCATACAGATCCCGCACTACATTCAGGTTTTTGTATTCTTCTCCTGCGGGAAATACAAAGGAAATCACCTGACTGCCGCAAACCTGCAATGCGCTCTTCACTGCCTCCAGATACAACTCTGCCACAGTGGAATCTGCTACCACGCAGATTTTGCGGCCTGTGCGGCTGCTGATTTTTTTTACTTCCTCTGCCAACCGTTCAAAAGATGTTTCCAGTACAATATCATAAATCGGTGTTTCCCCATTGGAAACTGTAATTCTTCTACTCATGCCTTACCTCTTTCTAATACACTTCCAGTTCTGCCCCATACCGTCCCTTTTTCGTCTGGCCCCCTGCCTGTACAAATACATACCGTCCCATGCCCCGCACTGATACGATGTCACCTTCTTTTAAGACGGTACCCGGAGATGTGACCAGTCTGCCATTGACAAATACCTTCTCGGCAGAAACAGCATCTGCTGCCTTACCTCTGGACAATCGGAATGCCAGTGCGGTCAGCGCATCAATGCGGAAAGATGCCACTGTACCAGACACCTGCTTTCGATTCTGTTCCACCTGAATGGCTTCCGGGGATACCATCTTGCAGGATACATTGGTATGGCGAACCCTGGTCAGATTGTCACAAATATAGGATGCCAGAGAATCCATACAGATTGCATAAGCGGTCTGTTCACTAATAAAAATATCGCCTAACTTCTTCCGGTCAATTCCCAGTCCAATGAGCGTGCCCAGATAATCCCGATGGGTCAGTTCCTCTGAAAACTTCCGATTGACCGGTGTCATCTCTACCACAGACAAAGGAGCCGGTGCATCTGCTCCAGCTCCCTTTGGTTGAAAACATGCGATTTTGCGTTCTGCCATAGGATGCAGCCCCTCTAATGTCACATCTACAAAAAAGAAATCCTGCCTCATCTGCCAGAACAGACTCTGTTCATTCAGACTCAAAAAATCACTGTATGTAGGAATATTACGCCGGTCACTTATATCTGCAAGTTCCTGTAATCTTCTACAAAATAACTGTTCTTCTCTGTCCATATCAGCCCAAATTCAAAGAAGACAAATCAATGGTCTCGCTGAGCAGATCGGTAAAATCCCCGGACAACTCCACGGTACTTGGTGTGGCGATGAAAATCTTCTTGGAAATCTTCTGTAAATTGCCGCCCATGGTATAGCATGCGCCTACCGTAAAATCAATGATTCTCTGTCCCAGTTCCACATTCATCTCTTCTAAGTTCAATACAACGGTCTTGCCATCAATCAAAAAGTCTGCGATCTCATTGGAATCCTCATAGGACTTTGGAATGATCATGCGAACCTCAGACTGCTTACTTCCACCTGTTTTTACTGCCATAACTCTTGCACTCCTTACTGCCTGTTTTTTTACAACTGTTGCCGGTTCATCCGGTATTTCTACTTCTGTTTCTTCTACTTTTGATCTCTTAAACAAAGACTTTTTCTCCTTTGGTTCGGAATTCCGGAAGAAACTACCCGCTGTCTCTTCTTCTACATCTTCCTCATCCTCTAACTCTGAATCTAAATTTTCATCATCTGGAATCATCTTCATAGAAGAAAGTATGCGATCCATAATTTCCATAAAATATGTCCTCCATTTTATCTAATCTTCTTTTGGTACGATGTTATGGTTCTATTATGCTTTGTAAAGGGCCATTCTGTCAACAAAAAAGTGAAAATTCCTGCAAAATGACCAAACAGCTTGCAATGATTCCGCCCTGATCAATAGTACAGCACCTGATACTCTTCCACCGATGCCGCATCTACCACAATATAATCAAAAGGTGCAATTCCGTACCGAACTCCCTTTGCCACAATCTGGTAATTGTGATCAGATGTTTCCCCCAATATGGAAATCTGCCGAAACTCTGCATATCCCTGGTTGGCCAGATAAACCCCCGGTAATGTCACCTGATTGGAAATGGTATAAGTTTCCCCTCCATCCGGTGACCGGAGCACATCTCCTAACTGCAAGCTTTCTGCATCAATGTAATACCATTTATCCACCGCCTGGGTGCTTCCATCCTCTGACGGTGTATCCTCTGTGACCACACCGTAAATTTGTGCAATCACATTCTGGACACTTGGATTCCCCTCACTGTCCACTGCTTCTTTAAAGAACACCACCCGTCCGCTGTTGTTGACTGACTGATACGCTGCCGGCACCATAAAAAACTGCTTTTCCGTCACAGCAGAAGAAGGAATCTTCAGACCGGTCATGTTCTCATCCACCAGTTCAAACTCCACGAAGCGGTTGCTCAGGAAATTGGAACCCATAGAAGTAAAATCAATTCTGGCACATACCATGCCATCTGCCAATAATTCCAAATACATCTTTCCCTGCAGGGTCTGTTCCAACTGTTCAAAATAGACCGACTGTCTGGTGCCCTCTGTATAACTGAGGTTCTTGCCAAACCGGTTCATTTCATCTTCACTGAGCAGAAAATGAATGCTGAACTGATCATCTTTCACCAGCTTATAGGCAAATGCATCCTGCTCTACATAAGAACCTGCCTGTGTAATCTTCGTCTCTGCCACATGCTGTATCAGATCCGACACCTGCAGCGTATCATTGTCGGCACCGTCATATTGATCCGACTGGTATAAAACAAAACCGCTTTGATCTGCAGATACTTTAAAAAAAGCATCCTGAGATGCGGAATCTGCCAACTGCTGCAATGCCTCCTCATTCAATGCGTCTAACACCGATACTGCAATGGTATTTTTCACCGTATACACATCTTTAAAATCCACCGGCTGAAATTCTGTGCTGAAGTCTACCATCTTGTCCTTCAAACGGAGCAGACTTTTTCTGGTCAAATCGGTTCCATCGTTGGATGCCGCAATGAGCAATTGAGAAAAATCTCCTGTTTCGTCTAATGTATATATGGTAGCACCTGCTGAGACTTTCCGCCCGTTTGTCACATAAAAATTGATATATCCTGCATGATCTGCCGTATAAACATACTCTTCTCTGGTGATCAAACCACTATAATATCTGTTTGTACTGATTTTTTCACTGGTCTTCACCTCAAAAAGGGCAATGTCATCATTGTCTGCAAAATGCATCACCTGTACCACCAAATATACAAGGATTGCTGCAAAGACCAGAAAAAACCAGTCAAACTTCCTTTTTTTCTTCTTTTGATACGAAACCACTTTACGGTTTCGCCCACTATTCCCTGAAGTTCTCGCCATGATTACGCCCTTTCATCATCCCTTTCTGCAACTGCGCAGCCTCTCCACAGTTGCCACTTTTTTATTATAATCTTTTTCCTCTCAAATGAAAAGAATAAAATGATTTTTTTTTGGACATACTGATGGAAGTAACGATATGGTTGTCTTTCACAACAGATTGGAGGTTATTATGAAAGGATTAGACTATACATTACTGGTCATTGGCATCATCGGTGCCATCAACTGGGGATTGATTGGTTTCTTCCGCTTCGACCTGGTGTCATTTCTGTTTGGAGATATGACACTTCTCACCAGAATTATTTATGCAGTAGTGGGAATTGCCGGTCTGTATATGATCAGCTACTTTGGTCGTATCGGCAATGGAGAAGAAGCCTAATTCTCCCGGCTCCATGCACCTGCCTGGCGCCAAAAAAAAGACATTTGGGAAAGTTCCTTTCCCAAATGCCTTTTCTTTTGTCCGCTTTTCATGGTGCAACACATTCACAACGAAAACTGGTTTTTCTACAGAGAAATCGTAATGTATTGTTTGACAGAATCCGGCAAATCCGCCTCGTTCATGGACACACTTAAGATAAACGCCACTCCAAACTGCTTGCTCAATTCATCCAATGTATTGACCACTTCAGTAATTTTATCACCTGCTACATCTGCAACCTTCAAAAAACTGTCTATGTATATCTTCTCAATGTCGCTATCCAATGACAAAATACCACAAATAAAACCGATAAATGCATTGCTGTCAGAAATCGGATACTCTGTTACATTCACCAGACGTACTTTATTATTCAATTCATACATATGCTTGGCACTCTTATCCAAATATACCACAGAACCATGTGCAACTGCCACTGCTGCATTTACCTGACCAAGCAACTCCTTTGTCTTGCCTTTTCCTTTTGTACCAGAAATAATACTCACCATAATGACACATCCTCCTGTCCAAAACACCTATTTTTATATCATCACGTTACTGGTGTCTTTCCTATGTTTATTGTAGTATAAAACGCACAAAATAACAAGTTTTATTTTCTCTTTTTGTATATTTTTACAACCCCATACCATCCGATAGATGATTTGATTCATATATTTATCCCAAGTATAATCAAAGTGCCAATTTTAACAACTGATTCATCTCCTGATACAATGTGACCTGATCTTCTGCTCCCAAAATACCTGCAATATAATGCATTCCATCTGGTCCTTCTACCAGAATGATCAGACATCTGTGGGCTTTTACCGTATTACCGGTCTTTCCACCTAGTAATGTAAATCCTTCTACAATCTCTGCATCTCCTGTAAAATACCAGTTGGTATTATTGAAAGTCTTGGTCACAGGGTTGCCATCTGCACCGGTATAGGTACAGGTATAACTATCTGTACCGATTACATCCATAAATGTATCGTACTTGATACATTCTTTGAAAATCAAATACAAATCATACAAAGAAGAATAATGTCCATTTGCATCCAATCCATGGGGATTGGCAAAGTGACTATTCACCGCTCCGATTTCTTCCGCCTTGACATTCATCTGCTCTACAAAGGAATCTACATCCCCCTTTACATGAGCCGCCATCGCTGCCGCTGCATCATTTCCGGAATAAATCAACGTAGCATAAAGCAAATCTTCCATAGACAGCGTATCTCCCGGCTGGAAGTGACACAACCAGGCATCATAATAGGTGATATTCACTTCTTCTCCCACCCTCACAGTATCCATCAGCGTACCGCTTTCTAGTACCAGAAGAGAAGTCATCAGCTTGGTCAAACTGGCAATGGGCAGTTGCTCCCGTCCATTTTTGCTGTAAATCACTTCATGCGTGTCAATATTAAACAAAATTCCTGCAGTGGAATTGATATAAGATCTGTCATACTGGGTCTCATCTTCAATGACACACAAATCTTCTGTATCGGACTTGAGCATATACAAATCTTCATCTGCATGCTCTTCAAAAATATCCAGCACATAGGTGTTGTGATCCGCTAAAAAATTGTCTGCGTCTGTATCCAAACAGCCGCAGACCAATACAGGCAATGCACAAACAGACAGGAACAGACAGACCCGCATTTTCATACTCATCTGTACATTTCTCTCCATTCCAAATCGCCTCTCTCCAATGATTTGATCAATAACTCCGCAGTGGCAATGTTGGTGGCCAGTGGAATATTATTGGAATCACATAATTTCATCACATTTTTAATTTCAGGCTCGTTCCGTCTGGGTGCATCCGGATCACGAAAAAAAATCATGATATCGATGACATTATGCTCAATCTGCGCTGCCAACTGTTGATTTCCCCCATACTGGCCACTGATAAACTTATGCACAGTCAAATTGGTTACTTCTTCCACCAGTCTTCCGGTGGTTCCGGTTGCATACAACTGATGCTTAGATAAAATATTACGATACGCAATACAGAAATTCTGCATTAATTTCTTTTTGGAATCATGTGCCATGAGTCCAATGTTCATAAAAATTCCCCCCTTACTCTTTCTTCCTGGCTACCCTGCTGTTATGTTCGATTATCCAACTCCTGTCGCTGCAAACTCACATTCAACAACAGTCCAATGGCGGCAAATACACTAATCTGAGAAGTAATCCCCGCACTGATAAAAGGCAGCTGCATTCCAGTATTCGGCAATACTTTCGTAGCTACCCCGATATTCACAAAAGTCTGAAATGCAAACATGGAAGTAATGCCAATGGCAATCAGTCTGCCCTCCAGATCCTTTGCCCGTCTTGCAATCATAATGCCTTGAAAGATAATCAATGCCAACAGTGCCATAATGACACAGCAGCCGATAAATCCCAATTCTTCCCCTACCACAGCCCAAATAAAATCACTCTGCTCCTCTGACAGGAAGTTTCCATTTTTCACAGAGTCAAAAGAAGCATTGTTCAATCCTTTTCCGTGGAGCCTGCCGCCGGCAATGGCCATCACCGAATAATCCTGCTGATAAGATTGATCTGTAGTCGTACCGGAACCAAAAAAGAAATCATTCAAGCGTTTCACCTGATGGGGTTCAAATATCTTCTGAAACAGAACCTGCCCTTCCTGGTTCATTAACAGCCATAAAGCAGCTACTGCTGCCAATCCTGCACCAATTACCCCAAAGACCCACTTATAGCTGATTCCTGCTACATACACAATCACCACAATGATAAACACATGTACCAGAGTGGCAGACAATGCCGGCTGTTTTATGATCAAAGCCAACGGCGGTGCGACTACAATCAACAATCCCAATAAAACCAATGGATGATTGATTTTATCTCGAAACTTGGCCACATAAGCCGTACAGACAAGCGTAATCACAAGTTTGGAAAGTTCAGAAGGCTGTATGGTCAGGAATGTCCCAATGGGAATCCATCTGCGTGCACCATTGACGTTGTATGACACAAAGAAATACAAATATGCCAATACACCTACATTCAGTACATACCATAGGGGAACCCATTTCAGCAGCTTGTGATAGTCCATCAAAGAAATGAGCACCATCCCAATCACGCCTACCACCAGTCCCATAACCTGCTTCTGGAAAATTGTAAAACTGCTACCGGCAGAATCAATTCCATCTGTGGCACTTCGCACCACAACCAGCCCCGCAATGGAAACAAGCATTACAAAAAATAACAGTTTAAAGTCATAATTTCGCAGTCGATATTTTTTCTGTCGCAAACTACGTATGATCGTCATTTCATGCACCTAATTATCGAGTTTTCTGACCCTTAATCGGTATATTTGCATACAATGCCGGAGAGCCACCCTCGACACCTTCATTTTCATTTCTGGTAATCTGGATATCCAATCCTTCCGTGTCAATATCCAGATACTTGGAAATCACCCCAATGATTTCATTCTTGATCTTCTCCATAATTTCAGGAGAACAATCTGCCCGCTCTGAAACCAGAAGCAGTTTCAGACGCTGCTTTGCATTTTCTCCAGACTTTTTCTTGGTAAATTTATCTAAAATACTCATCGTCTGTATCCTCCTTCACTTCACAATCAGGTCGGTCTATCTAAATATGGCACGCAGTTTCTTGAAGAATCCGTTTCCACTATCCAGATTCAGGAACGGAATCTCCTCTCCCTGAACACGGCGGCAGATATTCATATATGCCTTACCTGCCAGACAATCTGAACCAACCAGTGGTTCACCATTGTTTGTTGCCACTACAATATTTTCATCATCCGGTACTACGCCAATAATATCAATGGCCAGAATATCTACTACATCCTCCATCGACATCATATCACCACGCTTTACCATATCCATACGAATTCTGTTGACAATCAGATCAATCTTCTTCATCTCAGCGGCCTCTAACAATCCAATGATGCGATCTGCATCACGAATGGCAGAAACCTCAGGTGTGGTCACAACCAACGCCCGATCCGCACCGGCAATGGCATTTTTAAATCCCTGTTCAATTCCTGCCGGACAATCCAGTAATATGTAATCGAATTCTTCCTTCAACTCATCTGTCAGCTTCTTCATCTGCTCCGGTGTCACAGCAGTCTTATCTCTGGTCTGTGCAGAAGGCAGAAGATACAGATTTTCACAACGCTTGTCCCGGATCAGAGCCTGACGAATGCGGCAATTGCCCTCTACTACATCTACCAGATTATATACAATACGATTTTCCAAACCCAGAACCACGTCCAGATTTCTCAAACCGATGTCTGTGTCGATCAATACCACTTTATTTCCCAGTTTTGCCAATCCGGTACCAATATTGGCAGTGGTGGTGGTCTTTCCTACACCACCCTTACCGGATGTAATTACGATAACCTCACTCATTTCTGCAACCTCCTGCGTATTATGCAATGCTTCTATTATTTTACTACAATAACGTCCCTTTGACAAGTCAATATTTTGCATGCAATCTGATCGTATAAGACATCATCATTCATAATGAATGTCATTCATGATTTCCCGATTAATATCCTCTATATAAATACTGCGATTTAATACAAAAGCAATCTTAGGCTGGGTCTTTCCCCTCTTTTTTTTCTTGTCTATGCTTCGTCCAATGATGTTACCAATCCGAATCTGCATAGGCGACATTTCCAGTGCCACCACAAATGCCGTCTCATTGCCTCCTGCTCCTGCCACTGCGTATCCTTTCAGAGACCCCAACACGATGATATTGCCGGCTGCAATAGCCTTTCCGCCGGGATTGATGTCGCCCAGCACAATCAAATTACCGGCAGATTCAATGACCTGACCGGAACGAAGGGTTCCTTTGTAAAACTGTCCGGTGCTCACATCCAGATTGCTCACATCTGGCATCGCAGACTCTTCCTGCAGTTCCGGTTCCATTTCTGTTTCCTCTGATTCTGGAAATTCTTCTATAACGGCTTCCTCTTCTTCCCGCATAGCTTCTTCTACCAGACGACGGTACAGTGTCTCTCTCTGTTCATCAGAATCGATCATACAGATGACTTCAATCTGAGAATTGGTCTTTACTGTTTCTAAAATTGCATCTTCTTCCTCCGGACTCAATTCACGTCCTTCTATGGACAAGGCCATCTTTGCATCTTTGAAAAAATCCGCTGATGCCTGTAATTTCACAGCCAAATCCTGGATAATCTCCGAGAAGTCAGCTGATGCATCCAGTCTTAACAGTAGTCCGTATTTGTTGCCTTTTAATGTCACTAACTGTTTCATATTTATCCTCACTCCGAAGTGTTTCTCTTTTGCGAACCTTTCCTGTTCAGAGGATTAGTCGCCTACATTGATGGCACATCCTGCATTGGCATATCCATCCAGAATATCCTCATAATCTTCCAGATCAAAATAATATCGGTAAATATCCTTTGCAACATAAATTGCATTACCTGACGTATACGCATTGGGCATCATCACTTCCACCGCAATCTTCGGATCATCCTTGGGGGCAAAACTGGTAAAGTTACCATGGTTACCACGAAGTTTATTTTCCTGGGTGGTACCGGTCTTACCGACAATTTCCAGCTTGATGTCGTTGCACATACCTGCCGCAGAACCACTCTTCAACACCTGATACATCCCTTCCCATACATCATCCCAAAGATCATCCGGCAGTTCTATCGTTTGTTCAACCTCCGGTCTGATTTCTTCTTTGACTTCTCCGGTATAACTGGTAATCTGGTGCAACAATGTATCCTGATACAGATTGCCCCTGCTTGCAATGGCTTCAATGTATCGTCCCATCTGCACAGCCGTAAAGTTGTTGGTACCCTGTCCGATGGCAGAAGAAACCGGATATTCATCTGAAATGTGAGATACATTTTCCCGAATCTCAATACCGGTATTTTCATCAAAACCAAACATGGACGCATATTTTGCCAACATGTCCAGACCCTGCTTCTGGTTATACTCTCCATTTTCATCCATACTGAGACGATAGCCGATTTCAAAGAAATAATAGTTACAGGAATTGGCCAGACCAGAGACCAGGTTTACATTGCCATGAACCCCTCCATGCTCTCTGAAAATCCAGCACTTCTGATTGGTAGGTTCAAAAATACCCGTACAGTCTACCATTTCATCTTTGCCGATGACCCCTTCCATCACTCCTGCAATACCAGTGATCATCTTATAAGTAGAACCTGGCGACAATCTGGTCTGTGTGGCACGGTTATAAAAGGGCTGAGACAGATCATTGACCAGATGTCGGTAATAATCTGCGTCAATGCTGCCGGAAAGCCGATTGATATCATAGCCAGGGTAGGTCACCAGTGCCAGCAATTCTCCACTCTTCACATCTGTGACAACAGCAGAGCCGGAACAAGGGTCCAGTGCAATCTGGGACGGTGTGATCTCAATGTTGTAAATCTTTTCCCGCATAAATTCATATGCATCATCTTCATCTCCTGTAAGCAACGTTTCGTACATGTCTGTGTCCAATGGAATCTTGCCCTGTTCCATCAACGCAATACAAATTTCGCAACCGGTGATCACCTGTTTATGGATCAGATCATCATATAAGGCTTTTGCAAATCCATCATCCACTTCTAACAATGCAAGGATGTCATCTGCCAGCGCCTTCATCAATTCTTCCCTGGTCGTATAAGGGTTCTGGGTTGCAATTTTACTGTAATCAATCCATTGATTCTCAATTCCATACAGCAAAAATGTCCCCAATCCAATCTCTCCTTCTACCCAGGACTGGTAAATAGAAGATTCTGTGTCAATGGCACTTTTGTCCAATATATTTCGTTCCTTCAATAAATCATAAATATAAGACATCAATTCCTGCAAGTCCTCTGACAGTCCATTTTGTGGGCCTGCATCTTCCTGTAAAAGTTCCTGCTTGATCTGGGCAATCACTTCCTCATAATACCGATTGTATTTTTCTGCAATACCCCGCTCTGTGCCGGATGCCCCATCCCGTTCAAATGCCATATAGGACAACACACTGTTGTTGATCATCTGGAAATAAACATTCTTAATGGGAATCTTAAACTCTTCTGCCAGCGTATCTACCGTTGCCGTAAAATCCTCCTGAATCAAACGGTCATAAATAATACCTGCCAGCTGCTCCTCGATCATATGATAGACTGCCTGCTGCAGATCTGCATCGATGCTCAAATACACATCATCTCCCGGAATGGGCTCTTCTTCTTCCTCGGTGTCCAATACCAAACCAGTACTATCCTTATAAATAGTCTGGGTTCCTTTCACCCCATTTAATGTGGTTTCCATCACCCATTCGATACCGGTACCGGACTTTCCGATGATATCCCCCGCTTCATAAGACGGGTCTTCCTCCTGCAGCAAAGCAAGTTCCTCTTCTGAGGCTGCACCCGTATAACCTAAAATGTGAGAAAAGCATTCCGGATAGGGGTATACACGAACGGTATCTTCCTCAATCTCCACACCCTGTATTTCACTGGCATGTTCCAAAATGGCCGCCTGCAATTCCGGAGACACATTTTTGCAGACCACTGCTGATACATATCTTTTGTAGGAATTGGCAGCCAATGCCGCTCGGATATTGAAAATATCCAATGCCTCCTGCTTGGTAATCTGGCTGTCATCTGCCAAACCGCGCTTTCCAGTCAGATACTTGGAGAATTTGTACTTTTCATTTCGAATATACTCCATCACCTGCTCTGCACTGTATTCGTATGGATCTTCTCCCTTTTCCTGTAATTTTGCAATTTTATCGTAATACGTATCCCGAATAAACTGATGAACCTGTGCCTCTGTCCCGGAATACTCATACATATCATGCTCATTGACCACCACCGGCAGATGAGACTCTATTTCCACGTCAAACCGTTCCAACAGCTTGACCAGACGATACACCATACTGCTCAGTTCTCCGTTTCTGGTATACACACCCAGATCCTTGATGGTCACAGAATACGTAATTTCATTATACGCCAGCAGTACCCCATTCCGGTCATAAATATTCCCTCTGGGGGCATCTGTGGTCACTGTGGTCTGTGTGATTTCAATATAATCGTCATAATATTCATCTCCGTGCATGATCTGAAGATCAAAATGACGATACAGCAATATGGCTCCAAATCCAACAAACAACAGTCCCACCGGCAACAGTCTGGACGTAAAAAACTGAATCAATCCCTCTTTTACTTCTTCCCAAAAAACTCTAAGCAAACTTCTTCGCTCCTTTTTGCTCTGCCCGTTCTAACGCCTGATTGATCTGTAAGATGACATAATACCCCAAAAGTGCAGCTGTCACTGTCAGTACCAGTTCCGGCATCACAATCTGTTTGAAATATGCCACAAACTGCAGTTTATTCTGGATAAAAAATCCAAAAATATACTGATATGCCTGACACAACAGCTCACTGACCAGACAGACAAGCATGGGCAGAATGATCATTTCATGTACCAAAACATTGGTCAATATTCCATTCAAATATCCAATATACATATAAATCAGGGCATAAAAGCATAGCACACCACCGGAAAAAATGTCCAGCAGCAAGCCACAGAAAAAACCCGTTGCCATACCTTCTCCCCGTCCCCGCAAAAGTCCAACCGAAAAAGTTAGAACCAGTAACAGATTCGGTGCTCCTGACAAGAACGGAATCTTATCAAACACTACAGTCTGCAAAAGATAAAACACAAGAATCAACAAGCAGGTTACGCCTGTTCTTTTTATGACATGTTTCATTTTGATACCTCTCCATTCTGTTTGGTCGTCAAAATCACCAATACATCTTTCAAAGAGGAAAAATCCACTTTTGGCTCAATATAACCGGACAATGTCAGCTGATTGGCATCTACTGTCACATCCTTTGCATATCCAATCAGAATCCCTGGCAAATACAGATCACTGATATTGGATGTGACAATAATGGAATCTTCCCTGATCCCAGAGTCTACATCTGCATACGACATACGGATACGCCCTTCCTGCATCAGTTCCAGATCGCCAGACACCACGCAAAGCGCATTGCGTTCCCTGGACATGGCACTGATATTAGACGAATTATCAATAATCGATGTGACAACAGAAAAATTACCGGAAACCTGAGTGAGGATGCCCACCAGACCGCCATCTGCAATGACATTCATTCCTTCTTCCAGACCATCATCGCTTCCTTTGTCTATGGTAAAACGACTGAACCACTTGCTCGTATCGCTTGCCACAACAGTGGCCCCTACTGTCCCATACTCCTGATAGGTCTGAGACAACTCAAAGAGCTTGCGCAGCTGCTTCACCTCTGCATTTTCCTCCTGATACTGTTCTATCTGACTTTTTAATGCTTCAATCTCTTGTTCCTGCTCTGCAATGGTATCCCTTGCATCCTGCAAATCCATCTGCTTTTGCAAAAATGCCTGTCCCAAACCACCGATGTTATTCACACCACTTTGCAGGGGCACAACAATATATCCCACTGCTGTCCGCAAAGGAACTGCAGTATCCGAATGAAAATATGTCACTCCTATGACACCAATGCACACAAATGTCATCACAAATAACACGGTTTTTGGTTTAATCATAAGAATCAATGCTCTCAGTTTCTCTCCCATTTACAAAACGCCCCGTTCTTTTAAGCTGATATATTGATTATCTCCAATAATAATGTGGTCAATCAATTGAATGCCCACAATCTTCCCTGCTTCTTTGATCCGCTTTGTAATGCCAATATCTTCCCTGCTTGGCTCCGGATCTCCGCTTGGATGATTGTGCAGCAATACCATATACACTGCATTGCTGCGAAGTGCCTCAATCAGCACCTCTCTCGGAGACAACATTGCACCGTTGACTGTTCCTTTAAACAGCACCATATCTCTGATTAATTTTGTCTTGCTGTTTAAAAGCAATAACAGCATATGCTCCTGTGTCAGGTGCCGCAGATCCTCCATGTAATACTGGGCAATGGTCGCCGGCTGATTCATGGAAATTCCCTCTGCCGCAATGGACTTGGAAATGCGTCTGGAAAGCTCCCCGATACACTGTACCTGAATGGCCTTTACGCTGCCCACACCTTTCAGACAGCACAGTTCCTCCACAGAAAGCTGATACAAACCAGACAGTCCCTTTCGTCCCGGTGCAAGCTGTAAAATCTGTGATGCAAGAGTGACAGAATCTGTCCCTACCGCACCTGTCCGTAAAATGACAGCCAGCAGCTCTGCATCACTAAGCATCCCCGCCCCAAATTTCAGGCACTTCTCATATGGGCGAAGTACACTGCTGTCTTCTCTCACCTGATGGTATTCATTCATATCCAATCCTTTCCGCATACTCTCCAGGTACAAAAAAGGATCTTTTCCTGCATATACAGGTTATTGAACTATGAATTTCCGATATAGAATTGTCGCCAATACGCAGCCAAGAATACTGCCCACTGTGATACGCACGGTCAATTCGAATGAAAACTTGACGACACCCAAATCAATCGTACATGGCGCACTGGTGCCAAAGGTAGAGCCATAATCTAACCACTGCAAAAAGTTCATTCCACTTGCACTTGCCACAGAAGATAGAAAACCAGCCAATACAAATCCCACGATCAGGACAATGATCCACTGTCCTGTTTTTGCCGACTTCTTTGCTTCATCTGCCATATATTATGTACCTCTCAATCTTTGGTTTGCCCTGTTCTCTACCTCCCATCAATACAGAACAACGCAATTGTCTTTTATTATAACATAGTTCCGATAAATTGTATACAATTTCCCCTGAAAAAACAGCAGAAACACAGTTTTTCCACAAATGTGATCACGTTTTCTTCTGTGCTGACGTGAAGAGCGGCTGTCTCATGATTCCATAGCAGCAGACAATGCTTCCTCTGCAATCACACCTTTGTCAACCAATGCCTGCAATGATTTCAAAATGCCCAGCTTTGCATGGTACCAGGTCAATCCACCCTGGAAGTATACCGCATAAGGAGGACAGATGGGGCCGTCTGCACTCAGTTCGATGGAAGATCCCTGCACAAAAGCACCAGCCGCCATGATCACCGGATCATCATATCCCGGCATATCCCACGGCTCCGGTGTCACATAACTGTCTACCGGTGCAGCTGCCTGGATACCGGTGCAGAACCCGATGACCCCTTCCGGCGTGCCAAAGGTGACTGCCTGAATGATGTCGTGCCTGGACTCTGTTCCATTTGGTACTACAGCAAATCCCAGTTTTTCATACACATTGGCGGCAAAAATTGCGCCTTTTAATGCACCTGCCACCACCGTAGGCGCCAGGAAAAAGCCCTGATAAAAGGACGGCAAAATCCCCAGATTGGCACCTACTTCCTGTCCCAGTCCCGGTGCGCTCAGTCGGTATGCACATTGTTCTACACATGCTTTTCGACCACAAATATATCCACCGATGGGAGCCAGACCGCCTCCTGGATTTTTGATCAAAGATCCTACGATCATATCCGCTCCCACATCAGAAGGTTCCACCTCCTCTACAAATTCTCCATAACAGTTATCCACCATACAGATCACATCCGGCTTGATGGATTTGATAAAGGCAATCAGTTCACCGATTCTGGCCACAGACAAGGTAGGTCTGGTCTGATACCCTTTGGAACGCTGGATGGTAACCAGTTTGGTCTTTTCATGAATGGCGGCACGGATACCGTCCCAGTCAAATGCACCATCCGGCAGCAGATCTACCTGACGGTAACTGATTCCAAATTCTTTCAACGAACCTGGAGATTTTCGAATGCCGATCACTTCCTCCAATGTATCATAGGGTTTTCCTACCGGAGAAAGCAGCTCATCTCCCGGACGGAGCATGGCAGAAAGTGCCACCGCCAGCGCATGGGTGCCGCATGTAATCTGTGGGCGCACCAAGGCTGCTTCTGTGTGAAAGGTATCCGCATATACCTGCTCTAAGGTCTCTCTGCCCGAATCATTGTATCCATATCCGGTAGTAGCGGCAAAATGCATTTCACTGACTTTATTTTTCTGCATGGCATGAAGTACCTTCATCTGGTTATATTCCGCCCGCTCATCAATCTCCGCAAACCGCTGTTTTAAATCCTGCAAAATCCACTCTCCATATGCCAATACCGGTTCGGAAACCTGGAGTTTCTGATACATTTCTTTATTTTTCTGGTTCATTTATTTCCTCAATTCCAAAGCGTTTCTGTTTGTATTTCTCTGATCTGCTCTGATCCAATTTGTGACGCTTCTACACAAATCAGTCCTGCTTGTTTCCAGTCCATGATTCCCATGACCATGCTATGATGACCGCCATCTGGCAAACCCCATCCACTTATTTCTCATCAATGATTCCCTGCCTTTTACAGATTGCCAGCATATCTGCCAGAATCTCTTCTCGGGTTCGTCCGTCATCTACCTGCACCCATGTCACATCCGGCTCCCGCCTGAACCAGGTCAGCTGCCGCTTGGCAAAGTGCCTGGTGTCCCGCTTCAACCGATAAATGGCTTCCTCATAGGAAATGGCACCGGAAAGATAGTCTAACAATTCCTTATATCCCAGTCCCTGCATGGATACCATATCTCTGGTGTAACCCATCTGTGCCAGTTTCTTTACTTCTTCCAGTAATCCCTGTTCCAGCATCTGATCCACCCGCAGTTCGATTCTGCGATATAATTCTTCTCTGTCTCTGTTTAACACAAAGCAGACGAAGTGATAGGGAGACGTCTTCTGTTTCTGCTCCTCATTATGGACGGAAATAGGTTCCCCTGTCAGGTGATAATATTCCAACGCCCGAATGACACGCTTCACATTATGGGCATGAATCTGCTCTGCTGCAGAGGGATCTACTGCCTGCAGCCGGGCATGCAATACCTCTGCCCCCTGTTCCCTGGCCAGTTGTTCTAGTTCTGTGCGGTAAGGGGTATCTTCTGCCGTTTCTGTAAAATCAATATCCCGCACCAATGCCTGGATGTAAAAGCCGGTTCCTCCGGTGATCACCGGAATCCGACCTCTGGCATAGATTTCCTCCATGGCATCTTTGGCCATCTGCTGAAACCGCACCACATTAAATTCCTCTGCCGGATCGATCACATCCACCAGATGATGGGGCACTCCCTGCATTTCTTCTTTTGTCACCTTGGCAGAACCGATGTCCATATATTTGTACACCTGCATGGAATCCGCACTGACAATTTCTCCATTCACTGCCTTTGCCAGATCAATGGACAAGGCGGTCTTTCCCACTGCGGTGGGACCGGTCAGAATAATCAAGGGGTTCTTGTTCTGTTCGGTCATCTCTGCACCTGCTTTCTTCATTCATTTTTAGATTGTATCACAAATTCCAGTTGAAATCACCATTTTGATCATTTCACTGTTACACAATTCGTTTAAACTTCTTCTCCAATTCATACCGGCTCATGGAAATGATGGTAGGTCTGCCATGAGGGCATGCATATGGATTATCCAGTGTAAGCAACTCGTCGATCAGCGCATTCGCTTCTGCAAAAGACAGGCTCATCTTGCCCTTCACGGCTGCCTTACAGGACATGGATGCCACCTTTTCATGGACGGCTCTGCCTGCCCCTGCTCCGCTTTCTTCACTGAGACTGTCCAGCAAATCCAAAAACAGCTTCTCATCCTGCAAGCCAAACAGATTGTCCGGCACTGCACGAATGGCATATTCTCTGCCGCCGAAAAACTCAATCTCAAATCCCAGATCCGTAAACCGGCTCATATGCTGCTGTAACGTTTCCTGCTCCCGTACACTTAAGGAAACCAGAACAGGGGGACTGATCTGCTGGGACGTATAGGTTCTGTCTGCCAGGCTTTTCATGGTGCGTTCATATAACACCTTTTCATGGGCCGCGTGCTGGTCCATAATAAACAGCTTGTCCTCAAACTGAATGAGCCAGTAGGTATCAAACAGCTGTCCGATGAGCTGATGCTTAGAACGGGCTTCCCTGGAAAGCAGTCTGGATTCTGCCTGCGGTTCTTCCTTCTCCACCCCGCCCCCGAACAAATCCTGCTGGACAGGCTGCTGCTGTTCTATGGTATAACTGCCGGTTTCCGCAATCTGTTCTGCAACCAGTTCTGCATCCGTAGACTGTATTTGATCACCTTCTGTATGTGTTTCCGGCAGAGATGTATCATACGTTTCACCCCCATCGTTTTGTACCACTGCCGTAGCCTGCAAATCCTCTGCATGATCTACACCAGCTTCCTCCGTGTTCACTTCTCCATCTTCTGGAACACCCTGTTGTTCCTGCTCCACAGACTTCTGTTTCTCTCCATTCACAGACTCCTGTTGTTTCACCGTCACAAAGGGCAGTTCCTCTTCCATCTGCTTTTTCTGCACCTGTGCAGTACCGGAACCAAAGTCAAACCGATATTCCGTTACCATCCCCCGTGTCTCTTCTGTTTGTGAAGGACGTGTACCCCTGTCACGGGAAGAAACCACATAATCCCGGTTCATCCGGCTTCCATATGACCGGTCTGTTCCCATACGGGTCAGTTCCTGTAACTGCTCTAACTGGCTCCGTTTTTTCTCAAACGGCTCCGGTACAGAAGCAACCCCCTTTGGTTTGTCCGCTTCCTGCTCTCTCACCAGCTGTACATCCGGAATGAATTCTTTTCCGGACAACGCAGCGGACAGCATCCGTGTCAACTCCTGAAACAATTCCCGCTCCTGCTGAAAACGCACTTCCATTTTTGCCGGATGCACATTCACATCCAGCATTTCCTGATTCAATTTCAAATGCAGGGTCACAAAAGGATATCTGTGCTGCATCATATAAGGCTGATAGGCTGTCTCAATCGCCTTTGCTATGACGTTGTTTTTGATGTAACGACCGTTGATAAAATAATTTTCAAAGGAACGGTTGCCCCTTGCAATCACCGGTTTTCCCAAAAAACCGTTCAGTTCTATATACTGTCCCTTGCTGTGGATGGGCACGATGTTGGCTGCAATTTCCCGTCCAAATACAATATAAATGACTTCCTTTAAATCCCCATTGCCTGTGGTCTGCAATCTGGTCTGTCCATTGTTAATGAAATGAATGGCCACAGAAGGGTTGGCCAGTGCCATCCGTTCCACCAGTTCATTGATATAATTGCCCTCTGTGGTAGGAGATTTCAAAAATTTCAATCGTGCCGGCGTATTATAAAATACATTCTGAATGAGAAAGGTAGTGCCATCCGGAGCACCGATTTCCGTCATAGACTGTTCCTCTCCCCCTGCAATGCAATAGCTGACTCCCGTCAGGGCATCTTTCGTCTTGGTGATCAGTTCCACCTGGCTGATGGCAGCGATACTGGAAAGCGCCTCGCCACGGAATCCTAAGCTGGACACAGTCAGCAGATCTTCGGCAGTGCGGATCTTACTGGTGGTATGCCGTTTGAACGCCAGCGGAATCTGGTCTTTGGCGATGCCACAGCCGTTGTCCGTAATGCGAATGTAGCGGATGCCGCCTTCCCTGATTTCTACTGTCACTGCTGTGGCACCGGCATCGATGGCATTTTCCATCAACTCCTTCACGATAGAAGATGGACGGTCCACCACCTCACCGGCAGCAATCTGGTTGATCGTATTCTGATCCAGTGCCCGAATCAACGGCATATCTGTTCCCTCCCTATTTAGTCAAGTCTTTTTTCCTTATTTTTCAAGGAATTTTTCCTTCATATCTCAGATGAATGAGCCATATGGATGGACATTTCTCTGTATCTGGTACGGAAATAGCTGGTTTAGGGTACACGAAGTAAAACGTCC
>JAFTGN010000049.1 GCA_017457865.1 Lachnospiraceae bacterium
ATCGGCACCAGCAACAGCGGTTCGTATCCTTTCTTGATTGCCAGGTAAAGAAATACAAATGCCACCAGAATCATGACATAATTGCCCCATTCAAGATGAAAGAAAGCAGTCTGATGAATCAGGTTCAATAACGTATCCATCATATCAGTTATCATCCTCCGTCGCCGCCCAAAGCGGCCTTTCTGTCAAAGGGTATCCTGTCTTGTCTATACGGAAGGCATCAGTTTAAAGAAGCAAGCACATCTCCTGCCTCTACTGCACTGCCTACACTGACATGAATCCCTGCTACCGTACCATCCTGAGGTGCCACGATTTCATTCTCCATCTTCATGGCCTCTAACACCAGCAAAACCTGTCCTTTAGAAACAGTATCTCCGGCATTGACCTTGATTCCCAGAATCTTTCCCGGCATCGGTGCGGTCACTTTCACTGCACCTTCGCTGCCTGCTGCTGCCTTTGGTGCAGGTGCTGCTTTCGGTGCCGCCTTTGGTGCTGCAGCAGTTCTCTGCACCGGAGCTGCGCCACTGCCGGTGGTTTCCTCTACGGTTACATCATATACATTTCCATTTACTGTAATTGTATAACTCTTCATCATGATTTCCTCCTATGCTCTATTCCACTTGCTGCCTGACACTCTTCTGATGGAACGTACCACCAATCCGTCTGCCGGTACTTCTTCTGTGGCTGCAATGGCTGCCGTGATCACTGCCACCAGCTCCAGATCATCTGTCAGATCTTCTTCTACCAATTCCAATGGCTGTACCGGACCCGGTTGTGGTCTGTTCGCCGCAATCTCCTGTCTCTTCTTCTCTACTGCTTTTCGCTCTAACACCGGAATGATGCGGAAACAGGAAATGATACCCACCATCAGCGTCAGAATGATTGCCACGGTGGCAATGCCAAACAGAGAATTGACTGCTGCGCTTTTCAGCTTCTCACCCATCGTGTATACCGGGGTAAACTTTGCACTGGTAATTTCCAGACCTGCTCCATCGCTGCCTGCCGCTTCTACTGTCATATCCAGTATGACATTTCGTTCTGCAAACTCTGTGGTCACAGAAATGTCTGCTGCATTTTCCCGATACCGGATATCCCAGTCGTCCTTTACGGAGCGATAACTGCCTGCTTCTGCTCTGGCATTCTCTAAAGATCGCAGCATAGAAGCAATGGGCTCATAACCGGCCTGCTCTACCTGTCCGGCATATGTTTCCAGATCTTCATCTGAATATTCGTGATAGGTCAGCAGCATAGATGTAATGGATGTCTGCAATTCATCCTTTCCCGCTACCGGTGTCACATCCTCTTTTTCACTGGAACAGGCAGACAGGGCAAAGATGGAAAGAATCATACATAATAATAGTGTAATCTTTTTCTTCATAGTTCCTCTCATTCTGCCGCAAAACGGCCCCTCTTACACTGTGCCGTGTTTCTTCAACGGCAGATCCACACGCTTTGTGTACAGCATCTCAAAAGATGCAATGACACGCTTTCTGGTCTCTGCTGCTGTAATAATATCATCTACATATCCCCTCTTGGCCGCAGATACTGCGCTCGCCTGCAGTGCGGCATACTCTGCTGCCTTTTCCCGAACCAGCTCTGCACCATTGCCTGAGGACGCGATTTCCTTTGCATACATAATCTTAGCAGCAGCCTGAGGCTCCATCATGCCCACAGATGCTTCCGGCCAAGCATACACAATATCCGCACCAATGGAACCGGAATTCATCATCAGACCGGCACTGCCATAAGCGGCTCCGGTGATAACCGTTACCTTGGGCACAGTGGCCTCTGCGAAAGTATAGGTCAGCTTCGCTGCTGCTCTTGCAATATGCTTCTCCTCACATACCGTTGCCTTGAAGCCCTTTACATTGCTCAAAGTCAAAACAGGAATCTCAAAAGAATCGCAGAACTTCACAAAATCTGCTGCCTTCTCTGCACCTGCGCTGGTGAGCACCGGCTCGAATTCCGCTGTCTTCTCTCCATTTTCATCATACACTACCGTACGGTTTGCCACGCCGCCCACCAGTGTACCATTTAACTTGATAAAACCGGTAACCATTTCCTTTGCATAGTCTGCCTTGACCTCAAAGAAGTACCCATTGTCAGAAATTTCAGACAACGCATAGGCACTGTCTGCCGCACCTGCTTCCAAACCATTGCAATAACGGTTCAGATCATCGGTACAGACATCTGCTTCCGGTGTCTCCTCATTGTTAGAAGGCAAAATGGCCACCAGTTCACGAATCTTTGCGATAATCTCTGCTTCTTCCCCGATTCCATCTACGATACCTGCTTCCCCGCTCTGAAACCGGGCACTTGCGGTATCATTTTTGTCGGAAGAATTTCCCTCTAATGCATTTGGGGAATTGACAAACAGTTTTGCCTTGCTGCTCTCCATAAAGGTGAAGTCCGTCAGGGTCGGCACCACTGCCATACCACCGCCGCATACCCCAAAGATACCTGTGATCTGGGGAATCACACCGGACGCATTGATCTGGCTGGCATACAATGCACCAAAGCCATGTAATGCATCTGTGGCCTCCTGCAGCCGAAGTCCTGCACAATCTACAAAACCTACCACCGGCGCACCGGTCTTCATGGCCAGTTCGTACAGCTTCACAATCTTTCTGGCGTGCATCTCACCAATAGAACCGCCTAATACAGCGGCATCCTGGCTGTACACAAATGCAAGCTTTCCTTCTACCGTACCGTACCCGGTAATGACGCCATCCGAAGGAATTTCCTGATCCTGTAGATTAAAATCTGTAGATCTTGCAGTCACGTACCCGCCAATTTCAACAAAGCTGCTGTCATCTAACAGTGTTGCTATCCTGTTGATTGCTGATGATCGAGACATGTCACTCATATCTAAACCTCCATTTTATAAGATTAGTAAAATTCAAATAGCAACAAAGCATTTTTGTCATAGAAAAACCATGACATAAAATATTGCTATAAAATTTATGCCATGTACTATTTTACTCTTTTTTCTGTAAATACGCAATGCAAATGCCTATGTTTCATTTATTTTTTATACTTTCACTCCCTGTTTCCACTCCCCAAAAATAAATCCAATACTCTGTCTAACGCATAGACAAAGGTAAATTCCTCTACCCCCTCATCTGTCACCACAGGAAAGGTACCATACCATTTCTCATCAATCAACAAAGATGCTGTCCCTACTTCCTCCCCCTTTTTCACAGGCGCTTCCAGTACATCCGGCAGGTCATATTGGAGGGAAATCTGTTCTTTTCCCGATACAAGCAAAGTCAACTCTCCAGGCATACTGACGGTCACCTGATCTCCTATGCCATTTTCCACCGGCAGCGTGCGAATGTGGTACTGGGGCTGCACAATCTGCCGCTTCTCAAAGGCTGCAAATCCATAGTCTAATAGTTGTCTGCAATCGCTCCATTTATATGTCTTATGAGGGGGCCAGCCGCTTGCAAGTACCACCCCGATCAATGTGACCCCTTCTCGTCTGGCACACCCTACATAACAATAACCGGCTTTTCCCGTATAACCGGTTTTGATCCCGATACACCCCTCATACTGGTCTAAAAATGCATTCTTATTGGTGATGCTTCGGCTGTTTTGTCCATTGACATCTGTGTATGTATGATTTCTGGTCTGGATGATCTGGCAAAATGTTTCATTTTTCAAAGCATAGGCGGCGATTCGTCCCAGCTCTGCCGCCGTAGTCTGGTGTCCCTCCGCATCCAGTCCATTGGGAGTGACGAAATGGGTGGCTTCACATCCCAGCTCTTCTGCTTTCCGATTCATCAGTGCCGCAAACCCTTCCACAGACCCTGCCACCCCTTCTGCAATGACCACTGCCGCATCATTGTGGGATTCTAACATCAGGGCATACAGCAAGTCTTCCAGCCGGTACTGTTCTTCTGCCCGATATCCTGCCTTTACCTGGGGCATGGATGCCGCATAGGAAGAAACGGTATACACATCATCCAGATTGCCATATTCCAGTGCAATGATACAGGTCATAATCTTGGTGGTGCTTGCCATAGGAAGGGGCAGGTCTGCATTCTTTCCATACAACACTCTGCCAGTGTCTCCATCTAGCAGTGCGGCAGCCTTGGCATAGAGTTTCGTTTCCTCTGGCGGATCTGCATCCCGAACCGACTGTTCCGAAACAAGATACCGCTCTTCCTCATACACAAGTCCCGGTCGTGCCCAAACTGCTATTTGCTGTATTAGACCAAACTGCATCAAACTGACTACCACAAACAGTGCCAACCAGCCTTTTCCTCTCTGTCTGATTTTCTGCCTGATCCGCTCTCCTGTATGCCAGCTTTCATTCCATATGCATCCGATTCCGATCCTCTTTTTCACACGATCCTGCTTTTCCGTATAAATCCCTGTGTCTCATCCTGTTACAGGTCTATACCACTCCGTTGTTACTCTAATCTATTCTTCCCCCTGCTGATTTATCCCAGAACACAGAAATCGACACCGCATTCTTTCCAAACGGTGCCGATTCCAATTCCCATATTTACAGTTTGATCCGACTTCTTTTACTTTACCAGTCTCTTTCTAAAGGTCACTGCCATACCTGCCAGTCCTGCCATCATAAGCATCAGGTACAGACTATAGCTGCCGTCACCGGTCTTGCCGCCTTCTTCCGGCTGTAAGCCGCCTGTGGTCTTCTTCTCTAAGCCCTGAATGGCTCTTAACAGTGCGGTAGTGGCTGCATCTACCTCTTCCTGTGTGGCATTGTCATCATTCAGTGTTTCTGTTGCTGCTGCACGTACCTGATCAAATGCTGCATAGGAAGTCTCTGTGTACAGGTTTGCATCATAGTTTGCAGTTGCAAGAGTTGCCGCAAGCGCATTCTTATCTACCACTACAACCACTGGTTCTGTCTCTTCCGGTGTGGTTTCTTCCTCAGAAGTTTCCTCTATAGAAGTTTCTTCTGGAGTGGTCTCCTCTGCACTGGTTTCTTCTGCGGAAGTTTCTTCAGCAGATGTCTCTTCCTGGGAAGTCTCCTCTACAGATGTTTCCTCCGGAGTGGTCTCTTCCGGCTCGGTTTCCGGTTCTGCCAGCACCAGTGCCTCGATTGCGGAAATCAGCGATTCTGCCGCCCCATCAATTTCCTCCTGTGCGGAAGCATCTTTTGCCGCATAAGCCTGTGCCAACGCTGCTCTCAAAACTGCCAGGGAATCTTCTGTGTACAGATCCGGATTGGTTGCCTCTGCTGCTACAATGGCTGCCTCCAAAGCAGTGTAATCCAGTTCTACAGGTTCCTCTGGAATCTCCTCATATGCAATGCTCACATCGATGTAGTCAAAGTTCACCCAGCCAGTACCATTTAAAATACCGGATGTGGTAATGTGGTTCTCACCAGCCTTTAACTGCATCTGAACCGGAACCTTATGAATGGTATCCCAGGAACCATCTCCCAGTCTTGGCAAAGCCAGTTCTGTCTTTTCACCATCATTGACCTTATATGCAATGGTCTTGTCATCATCCCCATAGTACGCAAGGATCACTTCATAAATACCATCTGCATCTACTGTTACTGTATAGTCTACATACTTTACATTGGACCAGTCATCTGCAATGTCATGAATGCCAATGCTGTTCTCAGTGCTTCCAACTGCCTGACCACCGGAACATTTGCCACTGTTGTCATCTGTAATGTTCACATTGTGCAGGGCTGCGCCTTCTGCTTCATATCTGGTCGTGGTCACAGCCTCATGAGGCGCAACCAGAATATAGTCCGCATTTGCCCAGTTGTTGTAAGAAGATAAGGTACCGGAAACCAGAATGTCATTCAGCCCTGCATTCAGATCTGCGGTAAAGGTCACAGAATTCATCACATTCCATGCACCGCTGACTGCATTATTCAGGGTCAAAGGCTGCTTGTCCCTGCCATTTACCTTGTATGCCGCTGGCATATTGTCATAAGACTCACCGTTGTATGCCCATGTAATGTCATAGGTTCCAGCCTCATCTACATACACCGTATAATCTACATACTTTGCATTGGTGAAATCCGCTGCCAGATTCTCATATTCACAGTTGCTGTTCATGTTGCCATATCCTGCTCCATTGGAATAGAAACTCTGTGCTTCTACTGTACCATTGGAACGGAAGGTTTCAGACTCATATAATTCCGCACCATCTTCTGTAATGGTAACCGGATAGTTTGCAATGTCCATATAGTCTACATTCATCCATGTAGAAGGATTGTTGATGGTACCGGATACGATCACGGTGTTATCACCCTCTGCCAGATCCAGTTCCAGATACAACTCATGCATCACATTCCATGCATGATCGCTGTTCACTGCCGGTACATTGACTACCTGAAATGGATTGTCATTGATTTTTACTACAATCTGCTTATCATCATCACCATTGTAACCAACCAGCGCACGATACGTACCTGCCTTGGGTGCGGTCACATGGAATGCCACATACTTAATGTTAGACAAGTCAGATGCAATGTCTGCCTCTGCTACACCGGTGTTCATAGAACCGATGCCCTTCTTTGCAGAATAGAAATCCTGAGATTCAACCTGACCACCCAATGTATCAGCAGATTCTGCTTCATATCTGGTCCATCCACTGTAAGTCTCTGTCGTAATCACAGTCGGATCACTCAGATAGAATGTTTCCCAGCTGCCAGTTCCATTGCGGTCGGCTACCAGTCTATAATCCTCATAGTTTTCATCCATGCAGACAAACTTATATGTAGTGGTAGAACGGAAACCAGTTGTGACGCTGGATGCTGCCACCGGAATGAACCGCTCTGCATCTGCCGCATCATCAGCAGTTGCTCTTAAAATACCATCTGCATCTACTGTGAAGAACTTGCCTGTGCCGCTCTGTAAGATCACTTCATTCTCTCCTACATTGGTCACAGTAATCAGCTGATTGTCATCCGCAATAAATGCACTGCTTCCACCGTGTACCAGACCGTCTTCTGTGGCTTCTACCACCTTATTGGAGTGATTGCCTCTGAAATAATATGTCCCATCTGCAATCTCCGCATAAATCGGACTTAATGTATTTTCCACATCCGGACTCTTGAACCACTTCTCTGCCACCGGCTGCAAATCAGTATTGTCAGAAGTAGTACCCGCATTCTGATACGCTGCCAGAATCTCCTCAAAAGAATCCTTCTCCAGATCTGCACCTGCATTTTCCTGATGTACCAGACCCCAGTTGCCATAATCAGAAATGGTTTTATACGTCCATGTGGTAAAATTCAAACCACTTTCCGCAAGCAGCTGTAAGCCCTGATCCCAGGCATCTACATTGTTGAAGTAGCAGAACTCACCCATGAAACTTGGCACATTATAATCTGCGGTGGCAATGGAATTGACCTTCGTCTCCATATTGGTGATCTGTCCGCCATTTGCGTTGTCATAATCATCATACAGGTAATTGTGATACTCATACATCACATTTTCCCAGTTGTAAGCAGCAGGATTTGGCAAATCTGCCGGGTCCCATGTCGCTTCCATGATGACCACATGATCCGGGTCAATGGCACGAATCCGATCATATGCCACATCATAAATATCCCACAGCATGGTCAGCAAATCGTTCTCTTCCATGTCTGTATTGTAACGGTAAGTACAATATGGCTCATTTAACAGGTCATATCCTGCTACGGTCGGATTGCCCTTGTAATGTTCCGCAATCTTTTCCCACAATTCATAATACATTTCCTGATTGGATGCCGCATCCTCTCCCCAGAAGAAATGAGACGCACCCTGCTTATCATCCTGTCCATCCACACCAGAATGGTCAGAACCATTCTGAGAACCAGGTGCACCATGGAAGTCAATGATCACGTACATTCCTCTTTCTCCGGCTTCCTCCACAATCCAGTCCAGACGGTCAAACGCATCTGCATACAACGTACCACTCTCATCGGCAATGGTTCTCCACCAGAACGGTGCTCTGATACAATTCACACCCAGATCTGCCATCTTGTCCAGATCTGCCTCCGTGATGTAAGAATCCATATATGCATTCAAAATCTGCATCATGCCTTCATGTCCAAAACGTTCTTCTAATACACGATCAATATCCACCTGTGCATGCACATTGGCAGTATCATTGGTAATGGTCATCCAGAACTCCTGTACAAACCAGCCACCTACATTGGTTCCCTTCAACTGCACCAGTTCCCCATTTGCATTCACCAGATTCTTGCCGCTGGCAGTCAGAAAATCAGAATTGTTCAGTGCCACCCCTGGCGTTTCTGCCTTTGCCACATCTGCATTGCCTACTGCCGCAGAACCCAAAGCAGTGGAAACTGTCATAACTGCTGACAACAGCAATGCCGCTGGCTTTTTGAAGACCTTCATACCTTTCATAATGTTTCCTCCTTTAGACATTTCGTCTCTTTTGTGTTTGCTCTCAAACACTTTACTCGTCAATCGTAACAGAGAAACGTTTCTAATTCAATTTGTGTTTTTCATAAAAATACGACTGCCTTTTTTGTTAATATAATACAATTTTTTGAAATTTTTATTCTTTTTTGTTATAAAAATATAAGTCGAAATCAATTTTATTTTTATTTGTGATAAAAAATTTTATTTTATTTCGAATGTTTTTGCAGTTGTATCCCCACAATCTCAAGAAAAGAATTCTGCGAACGCAAAATTCTCGCGCCGAGCGCGGTTGCGTAAGCAACTTTTTCTCTTTCGCGCGAGGTCGCATCCTAGCGGGTCGCACTTTTTTGTAATAGGAATTTCCTATTACAGAAACAAAATATATCCATTTGCATCATATTGTACAGTAGACCACAGCTTTCCAATGTGATACACTTGTATCATATTGGAACCAGTGGCTTCACATTCGTGCCAGCGGACACGCATGCAGTGCAATTGCCCCTGTCCTGTTCAGTGGATACTATGTGCATCTTTCTGTAGGGTTGTTCTTCCTCCTGTTATTTCTGGCAAGCGTCTGGTCTTCCCTATACCTGAAACGTCACAAACCAACGGATATTCTGGCTGGATGTCTGACATTTGTGCTGACATGGGCACTCTCGGTTATCACCGTTCCTTTGTATATTTGAGTTAGAACAAACAATCGGGAAACTATAAATCATCCAAAAAGAATGGAGCATATATGGATAAAAGAAAAGAAGCGAATCTGCGGGTCAAAAAAACCATCACAGATTCGCTGTTTGAACTAATGCAACACAATACTCTCGATACCATTACCATTACAGATATTATTCAGAAAGCACACGTTGCCAGAGTCTCTTTTTATCGAAACTATACTTCGAAAGAAGATGTTCTGGTCACGTTGGTAAGGGATATATTGGATGACTATCGAGATACCGCCGATTACGACCTATCCGCCTATACATCCCGTGAAAACATGGAACGAACTTTTCAATACTTCTACAAGTACCGATCTTATGTCTGCAACCTGTACCGCTCCGGATATGGTACCATGCTGTTAGAAGAATTAAACCAGTTTCACGAATCCATCGCAGGAGAAATGCCGGCAAATTCTGCCGAAAAATATCTTCTCTACCTTTACATGGGTGCCATCTATAACACTGCCATTGTGTGGATTTCAGAGGAGCATCCTGCACCATTAGAAGATATGATCGATACGATTTATCACCGCCTTGCATGGCTGGAAAGTGGATGATTCTACCAAAATGATTCCCCATCATCAGTCGGTCATCTTCACTACAATTTTCCCATTGATACTTCCTGTATCCTGTGCAATAAGGGCATCGGAAATCTGCGCAAAATCAAATACCGCTCCACTGACAGGCACAAGATTCTTTTCATTGAAAAAGCGGAACATATCCTCCACCACCTGTCTGGAAGGTGCATTAGAGAAAAATCCGGTTAGGTATACCCCATTAGGGATATCCTTAATCGGATCAAACCCGTTCAATGTGTACACTCCACCCAAAATCCCTGTGTGACACACGATACCACCATGGGCTACCGCTGTCAATGTATCTTTCAGATTCTTAGGACCCACCAGATCCAGTGCCTTCGTAATGCCCTGCACTTTCCCTGTCAGCCTGCCATCATCCAGCACGCTTTCATCTGCCTCCTTGATCAGTGCCAATTTTTCCTGCTTATGTGTGGTTGCCACTACCCGACATCCATATGCCCTGGCAATCTGCATGGCTGCATACCCCAGGGCACAGGTTGCACCACGTATCAGCAATGTATCTTCTGGTCGCAATTGCAAACATTCAAACAGCGATCCCCATGCGGTAAAATAAGTCTCCGGTATGGCCGCAAGTTCTTCCCACTTTAGATCACTCTGAACTGCAAACACATGATGGATCGGAAGGAGAGCATACTCCGCATAACTACCATGAAAACTGCGCCCCATACCACCCATCATGGCAATCACCTTCTGTCCTTTCTCCAAATGACTGTCAGAAGGATCTGCAATCTCTCCCACACACTCAATTCCCGGAATGATGGGTTTTTGAATATAATCTGCCTGAATCTCATGCAGACGTAAAATCTGTTCTGAATGATTCATCCCAAAGGCATGTACCTTTACCAGTACCCAGCCCGGTTTGACTTCCGGAACAGGCCACTGGGCAAGTTTGACGTCTTTTGCCTCTGTAGGTTGTGTCAACACAACAGCTTTCATTGTACGTTCCATACACATTCTCCTTATATCATTTCTCCATTTCGATGATCTCCCAGTCTCTCAATTGCCTGAACCGGACAGTTCTCAAAACAGTTTCCGCATTGCAGGCAATTGTTCTGGCGAATGAAAAATGGTCTCGGAGCTCCTCTTTCGATAGCATCCTGGGGACAGACACGGACACATTTTCCACATCCAATACACCCATCCGTGATTCGATAGCCCTTTGGTTGAATCACGGCTTGCCCCACCGCGAAATAAGCTCTTTCAATCGGTCTTGTACTAAGACAAAAATATTCTATTGTATAATCCTTAATACAAAATATCGTATCAATATTTTTTGTTTCCCCCGGATACACATTCTCCAAATAAGGCTGTTCCTCATAGAGAACCGTTCTCCATTTGATTTGTTCCTCCTCCGGCACTTCAATTGCTTTTCCAGAAACACGAATGGTTTCTTTGAATCGTGTATATCCAAGAATCTGTACACGTCCATCTCTTTTTAACTGCTGTGCAAAGGATTTCCCTCTGGCTGTCAAAAAGTACAGTTCCATCCCTTCATAATGAATAGCACTGATATTTCTAACCTGGGGCGCGCCCCACTCATCCACAGTGGCAAAATCCAGCACACCTACATATCCTAACTTTTTGATACAGGTTTCCGCATCCATACCTCGCTCCTCCTGACATAGATTTTGATCCATTACATTTTTGTAATCAAACCGCTGGCTTCATCTGCCCAACACTGGGGATCTTCCCCATAAAAATCTCCGTAAGTACCTCGTGCCACCGCCGGACATCCTCTGCACCATGCCAGCAATTTACAGCGGGAACATTTGCTGAATTTGTCATATTCCCGATAGTCTTCCATACTGGTCACCCACACATCTGCAATCCTGTCCTCGAACACATTGCCCACCCTGCTCTCTGCCACTCTGCGGCAGGCATACAGTTCTCCAGAAGGCAATATGGTCAAATGGCAGTTGCCACAGTTACACCCTCCATAAATCATCCCTGTTTCTGCATTCCGGGGAATTTGAAACGTACCTGTCTCATATTCATACAGCGTCCACAGATGATCCTTTTTATTGAAATATGTGCTGCATCCTTCTATTTCATATTCTTGAAACTTTCGATCACATATAGAAAGCAGCTTTCGATATTCCTGTGCTGTCATACTGGTGTCTAACTCCCCACCGCTTGGCACATACCGGGAAAAGGCAAACACATTCACCCCCGCCTCCACCACAGCATCAATGATACCCGGTACTTCCATATAGTTGGTCTTCGAAACTGTCGTCATGATCACACTGCGAATACCTGCTTGATTGAGGCAGGCAATCTTTTCCAACGTACAGTCATAGGAGCCCGGTTTTCGAAACCAGTCATGGGTTTCTCGAAGTCCATCCAATGACAGCTGGTATTTCTCACATCCATACCATTTTAACTCCCTGCAAACCTGCTCGTTGAGATGAAACGGATTCCCCAAAATAGTAAACCGTATTTCATGTGTATGCAGCAGTTCCAGCAGTCTCCAAAAATCAGGATGCAGAATGGGATCACCGCCTGTAATGTAAAAATAGGGTGTACGCCCATACACTTCACAAAAATCAAGACAATTATAAAAGGTATTTTGCATCTGTTCCCACGTCATAGACTCTAACTTTTTACAATTGTCTGCCGAAAAAATATAACAATGCTTGCACCTTTGGTCACAGTCATCCGTGATATGCCATTGAAAAGAAAAATACGGTTTCATGTCCACGCCCCTTTCACATTGCCTATGTCTGTTTCAAGGCAAAAATCCTCCGACTGAAATTGTCGGAGGATTCTGCTGACTCAGATCGTATTCTGCTATGTATCAGCATAGTTGCCCACAATGCTTACTTGTCTCCTGCACCACATGCGCTTCCACAAGCAGCTGGTTTCTCTTCCGGCTTGTCTGCTGCTCCGCATGCACTTCCGCAGGCAGCTGGTTTCTCTTCCGGCTTTTCTGCCGCTCCGCACGCACTTCCGCAGGCAGCTGGCTTCTCAGATGCTCCACACGCAGTTCCGCAAGCAGCGGCTGCCTTATCCTCATTCCATCCAGCAATATTTGATAATGCCATTTTCCTATCCCTCCATATTTGAATTTCAGCCGACCATCGTCTTCTGTATGTTTATTATATCTTACCAAAAATGCCCGCACAAGTACGCACTTTTTTGTAACCATTTCTTTTTTACCAACTTGATTTTTACTTTGCATTTTTTCAAATATTCATACTAAAACAGTCTGATTGACAGAAACATCCTATTACACTATAATATGAATGTTACATATATTTTTGAATGTTACATTCATATTCTCATATGGAGGTGTATCCTATGGTAAAAAAAGAAGAACTGCCGGATTGCCCTGTGGCGACCACTGTCCAGCTCATTGGCAGCAAATGGAAACTACTGATTCTGCGCAATCTGCTGACCCGCCCCTGGCGTTTTAATGAATTACAGAAATCTCTCACAGGCATCAGCCAGAAAGTACTCACAGACAGTCTGCGTTCCATGGAAGCAGACGGTATCATCACCAGAACCGTTTATCCGGAAGTGCCTCTCAAAGTAGAATACGCTTTAAGTGAACTGGGAGAAACCCTGCGCCCAATCCTCAACGCTATGGAAGACTGGGGAACCGAATATAAAAACAGCCTGAAATGACAGCAGACTAAAACAACAAAAATAACAAAACACCCTTGCAAGAACGACTTTCTCTGACAAGGGTGTTTCCATATTTTCTCCTGATATTTTTATGATATATCTGATTTTATACACAAGTCTTTGCTTTTATTTCATCAACTCTTTTCCTGCATTCCATGCCTGTCCCACTTTTTCCCCAGCCACATAATAGCCAGCCTGGAACTGGTCGAAAATCAGTGCGTTCAGTTTTGCAGGATCTACCTTGCCATCTTCTGTCAACACCTTCTCATCCGCACTGACATTGACGATCCGTCCTACCACAGCATAGAGATTCTCAGTTTCCACGATTTCTGCCAGTTCACACTCCATTGCCACAGGAAATTCCTCAATGATCGGTGCATTGACATGAGCACTTTTCACAGCATGATAACCTGTCCGTTCAAACTTGTCTTCCATTTTGTTGCCTGTGGCAATGCCGAAAAAGTCTGCTACATCCATATGCTCCCGATCGGCTATGCTGACCGTAAATGCTTTCACTGCCTGGATATTTTTTGTGGTCTTATGATCCGCATCAATGAACAACGCAATCTTATCCATATCGCAAATCATACCCCAGGCCGCATTCATCACATTGACCTTTTCCTTTTCGTCATATGCTGCTACCATCAATACCGGCATAGGAAAAAGTGCCGGCTTCTTTCCCAGATCTTTTCTCATTTCAAAATTCCTCCTTTTTCGATCCTAAATTTTTGATGCTCTGTGTCCACTGCCTACCGCAGTCTCCTATTCTTTCCATATACCACATTAATATACCAATACAGTAAAGGTAAATGTCACCTGTTTCCATGTGTCTTCTTCTTTGCGTACACCTCTGTCACTGCTGGGAAATGTAATATCTTATACCTCCTTTGCCGTAAATATCCTTACGATCATCACCACAGAAACCACACCGATAATATAAAGCGAAAGGGGTGAATAAATGAACGCCAGCACCATGCACAATATATAGCCGCCATACATGAACACCCGGTCAAACAGCCTTGTGGAACTGTCCTTTGTCGCCTCTGGATTATCGCGCAGAATCTGACGGTCCAGCAGATGAAATGCTCCGCTCCACAACAACAAGTTCAATGGATACAAAAACTCCGGGAGGCTTGCATCCACAGCGGAACCTATCCATCCAGTTGTAAACGGTACCAGCGTCAGGAAGAAAATCCAGAGACCATTGATCAAATTTATATAACTCCGGCAGAATAGAACGCAGATACTTCTTTGTCTCTTCCGGTGCAGAAACCGGTTCAGAAAGAGGGTACTCATTCGGCATATCCACCGAAATGAATCCCCTGAAGGTCAGTCCATTTCTCTCAATGATCTTTCGCATATACACTCCGGCATTCCCAGACTGAGACTCTCTGGTCGTAATACAGTACACATCTCTGCATCCGAGAAGCGTCGCATTTCGAATCAGTTCTTCCACCGGTCTCGGATATCTCCATGCATAGATTGGTGCAAGAAATACATGTGACTTCTCTGATTTTATTCGAAGTTCTTTTCCAAGCTTTATATACTCTGCCATATTTACTATTTCGTCATTCAGCCTGTCTGCCAGACAGTCTGCCACGAACTTTGTATTTCCAGTTCCGCTGAAATAATAAATCATACAATGTTCATCCCTTCCAAACGTTAGTCAAAGACCCTGCTACAAGCAACGGAGCCTCCATGTTCCTACATCCCCCAAGGGGCGGGTATTTGAACCTTGCGGTATTCGTCAGATTGACAAGCAAGCGTATCACCTTGATTCATTGGTCGCAGGAATCAAAAGTAACCACGTCCACTTGAAGGGGTTACACTTATATCATACCATACAATCCGCTTTCTTTCACAGATATTTTTTCAGATTCCTCCCATATTTTTGAATCTGATCACTTTTATTAAATTTTACAAATCCAAAATTATACACAGGTTTTTTCAGATAAGTGTCGTAAACGGCACTGCCTTCCTCTTCCAGTGTGTACCCCCGTCCGGTCATATTATTGCACAGGCACCAAAGGAAGCTGGATTCCATCCGGCACCAGTGGATTGGTTTCCTCCGGATACACCGGTTCCGGTACCACTGTTTCCACCGCCTTCGATTCTGCCCCAGTGGATGCTTCCTGTCCCGCAGAAGAGGATTCCGTTTCAGTCACGGTCTGATCTTCTGTCACCGCCTGTCCTTCTCTCACTGTCTGCTCTTTTTCTGCATCCGTCTCTGTCTCCTCACTGATTTGCTGTGTGGTTTCTAGCAACCCATCTGTCAATGTTTCGTTTGACTGTGCTTCCTGTTCTGACACTACAGTAGCTCCCGATTCCTCTGTTTCTGATGTTCCTTTGTCTTTGCCACAGGCAGATAAACATGCAAGGCACATGATCCATATCCATACTTGTTTCTTCATACTCCATACTCCTTCATATACAAATTCCGCACCTGTCAAAAACAGGTGCGGAACCCGACTTACTTTACTCGTCATTGATCGGTGACTATGTCATCGTATCTGCCTCATCCTACACCGGATCACCCTCGTCTGGTCCTGGTTCGTAACTGGATGTGGTAATGATATCATCATTTTGAAACGTTGTCACTTCCATTACAGGGCTTTGATACTCTTCTCTTTCTAACTTTTCCATCTTCAAACTCCTTTGATTATAATTGTTTTCCTGCAAGATAATATGCATAAAGTGCCTTGCAAAGACTGCATAATGTAGTGCCTGGTTTGGTTGTCACTACGGTGTACATATATTGAATTGCGCTGACATCAAACGCTTTGTCATCCACCTTAAATACAAACGTGTTTTCCAACTGTTTTGGAGGAATGTTCTGAATCATCACCTTCAGATAGTTGCCGCTGACAACCGGTTCTACTGCCATTCCATCCAGCGTCATATGCTGTTTCATCCAGTTCATTGCGGTAGACTTATTCTTAATCTTAAAGATCAATGTCATGGTAGTATTGGTTTCAAAAGTCAGTGTCATACCATAATAGCTGATCGGTGCAGATTTACTGGTCAGACAATTGCCCAATCCCGTTTTGTCAAATACAGCCTTCGGTATGGTCACATCTGCATACTCTGCCCCTTCGATTCCGGCATCTGCCAGATCATCTGTACGGTAAGAGAAATAGTTCTGGGCTGCTGCACCATAACGGAGCATTGCTTTTACAAAGCCTTTCAACTCATCACTATACATGCCTGTCTCATCCTGCAGGATCTGATTTGCATACTGCTTGACTGTGACTACACCTTCATCCACTACCTCTTCGTCTTTTTTCAGGGTATATGCCAGTTCTCTGGTCATTTCCTTGGCGGGAACAAATGCATATGCAACATATAATACTGTATCCTGAATGGTGGTAGTTGTCAAGTCTTTTACCGCCATGCTCTTGCCATCCAGTTCCAGTGTATATGCATCCAGCTCCTCTTCTTCTCCTTCTGGAACCATCAGATACAAACTGATTCCAATCTTGGCACTGTCCACTGCCAGACTCTGTGCCACTACTTCTACATGCTCTTCTACATAGAACATTTCTTCTCCAGGCAGTCCGCATTCACAGCTGTAATAATACCAGCCGTCTTCTTTGCCTTCCACCGCAAAACAGCTATCTGTCTGCTGCAGAGAATAGTCATGGACATGAGGCGTATGCCGGAGTACGGTTACCGATTGTACCTCAGACGCATTGTACTGCTCATCCATTGCATTCACATCCAGTTTGAGCGCGGTTTCCCATTCTTCTAAAGTTCCATTGTAGACAAATCTGCCGGATCCATCTGCCTGTACATCCTGTCCCTGCACTCTGACGGTGGCATCGCTCTCTGTCACACCTGTGATCTGGAATGTATCACCGTCACTGAGATAATACTCTGCATCCAGAACCAGAGCCGGTGCGGTCTCGTCTTTCATCGCCCGAATGGTAGCTGTGGTTGTGTCTGTTACACCATTTCTGGTTTCATAGACTTTCACGTCAAAGAGCTTCACGCCGGAATACTCTGGCAAAATAACATCATATTCTCCTTCCATGAAAGAAGCAGTCGCCTGTACGGTCTGTACTGTATCAGATTCACCGGTGTACACCAGTTCCACTGCATAGTCAGCACCTTCTTTTGGCGTTACCTGTACGGTCAAATTTGCTCCGCCATATCCGTTTGCACCATCCTGCCACAGCCAGAATTCTGTATCCTCTTCCTGAGGCAGTACGGTTCCCCAATGTGCAACAGAAATATCTGCTGGTGTGTACTTCGGCAGGAAGACTTCATTGCTCTCTGCACACTTTCCATAAGTCGGGAACTCAGAAATCTGTGTTTCTCTGTTGTCATCTAAATATTCGATCTGAGCATTCTTAAATGCAGCAACGGTCACTTTGTAGGTCTGATCTGCATCAAATCCCTTGACTTCTGCATCTTCGCCTTCTTCATTGGTATATTTTGTGGTAATCAACATGCTTGCGCTGTATGTATTGGTATCTGCATCATACCAGAAATTCTGCATGCTGTTCATATCGGTGGCATCATATACATATCCGCAGCCGGTATCCTGCCAGGTACCATCGGCATTCTGCTGCTGAATCTTCACCACATATCCGCTTGCATCCTCTACACCATTCCATGTTGCCAGCATCGTCTCATTGCCGTTTGCACGCAATGTGATGTTTTCCGGAACTGCCGGTTCAAATGTATTGGTATAGGAAATGGTTTCTTCGGATGTCCAGGAGTCGATGACAACCGGTACCTCGATATCTTCTCCATTTTCATCCTTTGTCTTCTGAAATTCCATGAGAGACACATACACATAATATTCTCCTGTAGGTGCTGACTCTCCGCTAGTGGGGATTGCCTCTTCATAAGTGCCCACAAATTCATCAATGACTTCTACCGTATTCTGTCCCACGCCAGGTTTGTCTGTCAGATAGACAGACAACGTATAATCTCTATCCAAATTACGATGTCCCACAGATGCATTGATCACACCCTCTGTCATATCACAATTCAGGTTTGTGGTTGCCGGAATGACAGATGCTTCGCCTTCAAAATCACACAGATTGGATGCAACCAGCAAGTTGGAAACATTTCCATCCTTCAATTCTTCATCTGTAATACCAAACAATACGGTATCATATACTGGCTCACCATCTTCTGTCACTTTACCTTCTGCATTGCCTAACATAATATTTGCAGTTTCTGCATTTAATGTATAGCCCTGCATATCTTTTGGCAGCGTCTCAAATGGAACCAATGTCACAGGTTCTGTACCGTTTTTGGCAATGATCAGAGAATCACGGAACGCTTCCATATCTACACCTTCCTGTGGTGTGATACTCAGAAGCAGGCTTTCTCCCTCATTTGTCGGGAAGTCTTCCATCTCCACAGACTTAGCAAAGGAAGCCGGTGTTTCCGGACTATCTACTTCCTGATCTCGCAATACGCCCTTATCTTTCAAGGTCTGCATTACCAGGTAACGGCATCCGTTGATCCTGCCATTTTCATCATACATCAACTGGGCATCTACCACCTTCTGGTTATTGATGGTCTGTACACCCAGATATCTTGCCTGCAATACATCATTCCAATCCCATCTCTTCAGGCTGCTAAACCATCCTGCATAATCCCAGTCTGTACCGGAATTAGACAGATACCAAACTCTAAAATCAACTCCTACAACGGAAGCTTCTGCCATAGCACCAAAGGTGCCTTTGGCATTGTTCCATGCTTCTGACCAGGTAAAGGCATTGTCTCTCCACATGGTAGATAATCGGAACGCAACTCCCAATCCAACGCCTGCAAGCTTCTTTCCACCGATCAGTTTCCAACCGGCTGGCGTCTTCAGTTGTGCTCTGACCGTTGCATCTGCGCCTCCGGAAATCATGTTGTAATCCATTCCCCAAACCTTACCGGAACCATAAAATCCACCCAGATTCAGCTCTGCATCTGCCACGATGACTTCTTTCCAGGAACCATCCTTCATGATCTTCAGTGCCATATCTGCACCCAGATCCAATCGCTTACCTGTAAAATTGGAGCTGCCGAAGAGGGAGTTGCCATACTTATAACTAGCCTTGGTCAGGTTCACACCCACACCCATATGGTCGATGATCTTTGCGCCTTTGATGTTCAGGTCATCTCCTGTCACATTGATGCCGCCCTGTCCATCGCCCACATTAATCGCCAGCCGGAAAGCGCCATCTACCAGATTGACGAATTCCAGATCACCGTCTAACGCAAAAGTCACATATGGATCAGAGTTTGGATCATCAAATTCCCAGAACTTGGCCAGATTATATGCACCGCCTCCTAAACCTTTGATCTTCACAAATGGAGTTGCCGGCGTAATACCAAAACCTGCACCCTCATACTTGAAGCCCAATTTGGCAGCTATATTGTTCAACCGCAGGGTTCCTTTGACTTCTTTTAATCCAAGCTCACCTGCAAATACAAACAAATCCTTAGCCTCAATCTTGGCTGCAAAATCATACAATCGCTCTCCGCCAATGGTATTGATATCCGCAGAAACTTCTAATGCCTCTAGTCCATTCCAAAGTTTGGTATCTCCAGAAGAGCTTTCAGAACTAGAATTAGAGTCATCATCATCGTCGTCATCGTCATCCCCAATCGGCTTTAAGTTGCCATGGGCTGCAAATCCTGCATATTCCAAATCGCCTTTTAAGATTTCTCCATTGGCATTCCGCTTTGGCTGATACAGAATCTTTTCCAATTCAAATCCATTTTCACTTCCAAAAATATTCTCTATGGAAAGCATACCCAGATAGCTCAGGTCACCATTTTCAGAAATGATCATACCATGTGCCATGGCTTTCAATCCCTTTAAGGTATCGCTTGCTGCACCGTTTCCGATCCAGTCTGTCTCAAATACCAACCCCTGAGATGTTCCGCTTGCCTCATATCCGCCAAAATTCAGCTTGGAGTTAGGCCAAAGCACCGTGTCTGGCTTATAAATCACGTAAGCCGGAGAAGAGAGAGTGGTGTACTTTGGATTCACTTCTACTGTAGCTTCGCCATCCTGCAGCACTCGGAAGTATCCATAATTCTCCCAGGTTGCCGTTACCGTCGGACTGAGCTTACAGCTGTTTCCTGCACACTCAAAATAATTTTCCTTTTTATTCCACTTAAAATCGCCATTGAATGTAGTGATATAATCCTCTCCACATTTTTCAATGAATGCATCTTTCTCTGCCTCTGTGGAAAAAGCAGTGGCAGTCGTCTGACCATCTTCACCTTCATAAATTACAAGATATTTTCCATCATAGAAAATTCTTTGTCCATCCGACTCTTCTTTCAGCTGTTGTCCTTCTTCCGTCTGGAAATAGCCCTTAGAATACAGATCTCTAAAGCCCCACATAGAACATTGCTCATTGCCTGCACAAAATCTTCTTCCGATCACCAGCTTGTCAATGGTTCGCTCTTGCTGGTTGCTGTGCGCAAATTCCGGCCAATATTCTATTGTTTCGCCCATGTCCTTCTGATTAAAAATATCAGTCATTTCGAATCCTTCTACACCAGACCAGATGCCGCCGCCGTAGTTGCCATAGGAAACGCCTTTATATTTCACTCTGTCGTTTTGGGTAAGTCTGTCCCCTGGATAATAAAAGTTTGATGTTAATACAAATGGATTGGCATATAAATACGCATCTGTATAAACTTCTGTAATATAAGACTTTTCACCATTTGTATCCAATGGTCCCACTTTTCTGTTGTCAGATGCAAGAACAGACGATCTGGATTCCACGCCATCATCCAACACTGTCGTGGCTGTTTTTACATACACTTTGTCCTTCTGGTCTTCATGACCCATCTTCGCAAAATCGGTCATCTCCAGATTGGCTCTGATTCTTGGATAAGGAACTTCCTGATCGTAAAAAAGCACATCCATCACCACTGCCCAATTCTGTCGCTCAGAGGTATCAGAAGCATCTTGTCTTACATAATAAGGACTGTTTTCAAATACAGAAGGGTCGATTGGATCTTCCTGGGTATCACCAGAAAACAGATCCTCCTGTGATTCTGATGTTTCATCCTCAATAATAATCACAGTACTGCTTCCACCTCCGCTTCCAGCCTGCATCAGCTTCTGGATATCTTCCGGTGTGGTATATGGGTTTTGGTAAGTTCCATTCTGTACGCCATCTCCTACACGAACCAGTTTGAAATACACAAACCCATGGATCACGCGATACCGGCTATACGGATGTGACGGATCACTGATTGGCGCATATGCCGCAGCCACATCAAACCGCAGCACCGGACCATCCCCATTGAGCAGGTATGCATTTCGCTGATCCTCTGGAATGCCGCACTTCTCCGCATCCGTATTGTACTGCTCTACTGCACGGGATGCGTCCAGTGTCCAAATGGTACCTCCCATGTAGCCGTACGTTGGTTCATAATATGGCTCATCATACTCAAACGTCAGTTTCTGGGTACTCATATGATAGGCGCTGTTCCAGAAATCTTCTGTTGCCGGCAGCGTTACAATCTCTCCCTGCTCATTGATATATAATTGAATATAATCATTCTTCAGAGAAAACCAGCTGCTTTTTCGTCCGGAACCTGCAGGATATGATTTCATTGTACCATAATCATTCTGCAATTCCGCTCCTTTTGCGGATTTGCTTAAGTAACCGCTTCTTCCTTCACTGGCTACTTTCGTCGTGGCTTCGGACGTAACGGGTCCTCCTACAAACGCCAGTGCAGACGTAGGAATCGCCGTTGCAACCATGACAAAGGCGATCCAAACGCTAATGATTTTTTTGAATGCATTTTTCAA
>JAFTGN010000050.1 GCA_017457865.1 Lachnospiraceae bacterium
GGATCATTCCGACAGAGTGCTGATGTTACCAATTGATGACAGTCAACAGTAATGAGGCAGAGGAGTAGGATCGATAGATGTGTACAGAGAAGGGGTCATGTGCTGAGAGGCTCCACACGGACAGGATTTGAAGGTAGCTGCTGAACTGAATTTCCGAACGGAACGCAGAGTTGTATGTTCTTATTAAGAGATTCCGGTTAGTCCCCGTTATCGGTCACAAGGGAATCGGAGCATAGAAGTATAGCAGAATATCAGGCTCCCGTTCTAAAATGAAGGTGGTACCGTGCATTGATGCGCCCTTTATGGATTTGTTCCATAAAGGGCTTTTTTGTGTAATAGGAATTTCCGATCATACAAAAAGTGTTCTGAACGAGATGAAAATCTAAGGAGTGTAATTGATGCCGTCACCTTGTCAAACAAAATCAGGAGGGTAAAGATGAAAGAACTGGAAAAAACCTATAGTCCGGCGGACATTGAAGACAGATTGTATGAGAAGTGGCTGGAAAAGAAATATTTTCATGCAGAAGTAGACAGAAGCAAGAAGCCATTTACCATTGTGATGCCTCCGCCAAATGTAACAGGTCAGCTGCATATGGGTCATGCACTGGACAATACCATGCAGGATATTCTGTGTCGTTATAAGAGAATGCAGGGATACAATGTGCTTTGGCAGCCCGGTACAGACCATGCGGCCATTGCAACGGAAGTCAAGGTCATTGATAAGCTGAAAAAAGAAGGCATTGACAAAAATGACATTGGCAGAGAGAAATTTTTAGAGCATGCATGGGAGTGGAAGAGAGAGTACGGCGGACGGATCATCAACCAGTTAAAGAAGCTGGGTTCTTCCGCAGACTGGGACAGAGAGCGGTTTACCATGGATGAAGGCTGTTCCAAGGCAGTAGAGGAAGTGTTCATTCGTCTGTATGAAAAAGGCTGGATTTACAAAGGTTCCCGTATCGTCAACTGGTGTCCGGTTTGTAAGACCTCCATTTCTGATGCAGAGGTAGAGCATACCGAGCAGGCAGGCCATTTCTGGCACATCAAGTACCCCATTGTAGGAGAGGAAGGCAGATTTGTAGAGATCGCCACCACCAGACCGGAAACCATGTTAGGGGATACTGCGGTAGCTGTGAATCCGGAAGATGAACGGTATCAGGACATCATTGGCAAGATGCTGCTTCTTCCCCTTGTGAACAAAGAGATTCCGGTGATTGCAGACCCATATGTAGACAAGGAGTTTGGAACCGGTTGTGTGAAGATCACACCGGCACACGACCCCAACGACTTTGAAGTAGGCAAGCGTCATGATCTGCCGGAAATCAACATCATGAACGATGATGCCACCATCAACAACTTGGGTGGCAAGTATGCAGGCATGGATCGTTATGAAGCCAGAAAGCAGATCGTGGCAGATCTGGATGCACTGGGATTGCTGGTGAAGATTGAAGATCATGTACACAATGTAGGAACCCATGACCGTTGTAAGACCACCATCGAGCCACTGATCAAGCAGCAGTGGTTTGTGAAGATGGATGAGATGATCAAACCGGCGGTAGAGGCAGTGAAGACCGGCGAGATCAGGCTGCTGCCGGAGCGTATGGACCGTACCTATTTTAACTGGACAGACAACATTCGTGACTGGTGTATTTCCAGACAGCTGTGGTGGGGACATCGGATTCCGGCATACTACTGTCAGGATTGCGGGGAAATGGTGGTATCCAGAGAAGCAGTATGCACTTGTCCAAAGTGTGGTTCTGCCCATATGGAACAGGATCCGGACACATTAGATACCTGGTTTTCTTCTGCTTTGTGGCCATTCTCCACATTGGGCTGGCCGGATCAGACAGAAGATCTGGATTATTTCTATCCTACAGATGTATTGGTAACCGGTTATGATATCATCTTCTTCTGGGTGATTCGTATGATCTTCTCCGGTTATGAGCAGACCGGCAAGGCACCGTTCCATACGGTATTGTTCCACGGTTTGGTGAGAGATTCTCTTGGCCGGAAGATGAGTAAGTCACTGGGCAACGGCATCGATCCTTTGGAAGTCATTGACAAGTATGGTGCAGATGCCCTGCGTCTCACCCTGATCACCGGTAATGCACCGGGCAATGACATGCGTTTCTACTGGGAGAGAGTAGAAGCATCCCGTAATTTTGCAAACAAGCTGTGGAATGCATCCCGTTTCATTATGATGAATATAGAAAAGGCATCTACAGACGGGGTTTCTCTGTCAGATCTGACTGATGCGGATAAGTGGATTCTGTCTAAGGCAAACAAGCTGGCAAAAGAAGTGACAGAGAACATGGGTAAGTATGAGATGGGCATTGCCGTACAAAAGGTATATGATTTTGTATGGGAAGAGTTCTGTGACTGGTATATTGAGATGGTGAAGCCCCGTCTGTGGAATGCAGAGGACAAGACACAGGCTGCCGCCATCTGGACATTGAAGACGGTTCTGATTCAGTCTTTGGAGTTACTGCATCCATTCATTCCATTTGTCACAGAAGAAATCTTCTGTAACTTACAGGAGGAAGAAGAATCCATTATGATTGCTTCCTGGCCAGAGTATCAGGAGGCATGGAATTTTGCAGAGGAAGAAACTGCAGTAGAATTGATCAAAGAGGCTGTCCGCAGCATTCGTGCGGTTCGTCTGTCTATGAATGTACCGCCAAGCAGAAAGGCAACCATCTATGTAGTCAGCGAAAAAGAAGCAGTGCGCAGCATCTTTGAGAATTCCAAAGTATTCTTCGCCCAGCTTGGTTCTGCCAGTGAAGTATTGGTACAGGCAGACAAGAGCGGCATCAGCGAAGATGCAGTATCTGCTGTGACTGCAGATGCAGTGTTGTATATGCCTTTGGCAGAGCTGGTGGACATTGCCAAGGAGATTGAGCGGCTGGAGAAAGAAGAAGCAAAATTGCAGAAAGAGCTGGCTCGTTCTAAGGGCATGCTGAGCAATGAAAAGTTTATCAGCAAGGCACCGGAAGCAAAGATCGCAGAGGAGAAAGAAAAGCTGGCAAAATATGAAGCAACCATGGCTCAGGTACAGGAGCGTCTGGCAGCATTGAGAAAATAAGTCGAGGAAATGTCTGTTCATCAAAGAAAAGATCCTTGGTGAACAGGCATTCTTCATATCGATGAATGGTGATGGATTGGAACCGGGGCAGAATACATGGGTTGTCTGTTGTGGCAGATGGCAGAAAGGGAGTATGAAGTGGAAAATAAAAAGACCAATTTTTACAGTTTGATTCATGAGATTTGCAGGGAGCGGGGCATTGCATGTCTGGATTATGCAGATGGATGGGCCTTTGAATTGTCAAGAGGGGAGAAAAGCAATTTCATTTTCGGCTATCAGTTTGGCTTAAATCTGTCCTCTGTACAGCAACTGTGCAATGACAAAGGCGCCGCAAGTGAAGCATTGGAGATCCACGGCATTCCCCATGTCCATCACATTGCCTACATGTGTCCCCCCATGCAGAAGTTTGTAGGAGGAGACGGCTGTTTTCAGGAACTTCTGGATGTGTTTGCACAGGAGGGGCGGAATCTGGTGGTGAAGGACAACGAAGGCACCGGCGGAAATCTGGTCTTTCATGTCACTTCCCGAAAGGCGCTGGAGCAGGCAGCGTTTGCCATCTTTTCCTCTTGCCGTTCCATTGCTTTGTGTCCATATTATGACATCTTGCAGGAATACAGAGTGGTGATCTTAGACGGTGTGGTAAAAGTGATTTTCTCTAAGATCCGCCAGAGCCTGAAAGGAGATGGAGTGTCTACTCTTCGGCAGTTGTATGCCGGGTATCTGTTATCCGGTGGAAAGGCAGAGGATGCTATACCGGAAAGCCGTATGAATCAGGTATTGGCAAAAGGAGAATACTATTATCTGAACTGGAAGCATAATCTGGGACAGGGGGCAGGAGCGGTTCTGTTTACACAGGAGGAAGTACCGGAAGTGACAGAACTGGCACTACGGACAGCAAAAGCACTGTATGTGCGGTTTGGCTCATTTGATGTAATTCGAACTGCTGATGGCATTCGGATACTGGAAGTCAATACCGGTGTGATGATGGAAAATCTGGCAGGCATGAGTCAGGAAAACTATGCACTGGTCAAGTCGGTATATGGGGAAGCCATTGAGAAGATGTTGGCATCTGTTTAGGTGTCACCCTGACTGGGAAGTTGCGGAACGGATACAGATGGTGAAGTGTGGGTGAAATTTCCCGGTTGACTTTTGAAAAAGCTGTGTTATACTAAAGACAGTTGATTTTGACAAAGCGTTGAAGAGAAGAGTAGCTGTTTGGGAATGGACAGAGAAAGGTACGGGATGCTGAGAGTACCTGACAGGAACAGACAGGGAAGACCACCTCTGAGCTGCCCCAATCCGGCACGGCCGACACCGTTATCGTCATAAGAGTGGTTTTGTGGCTTTTTGATTCAGACAGACAGGCAGTGGCTTGTTTGGTTCTGATGAGAAGGTGGCAGAACAATCAGGGTGGAACCGCGAGTTGCAATGATTCGTCCCTCTTTCTGTTGTACATGAGATACGACAGAAAGAGGGATTTTTTGTGTAATAGAACTTTCCTGTCACACAAAAGAGTGCTGCGCAGTTTGGACAATGTGCGTCAAAAATTCAGCCGTCAAAGGCAGAATCCGAATGAAACAGTGTTCGGAAGAAATGGAGGAATGAATCATGAAGATTACATTAAAAGATGGTTCAGTGAAAGAGTTTGCAGAAGCAATGTCTGCTTATGAGATTGCAAGATCCATCAGTGAAGGTCTGGCACGCAATGCATGTGCGGCAGAGGTGAATGGAAAGGTAGTGGATTTGAGAACAGTCATCGAAGAGGACAGTGAGTTGAACATTTTGACCACTGCTGATCCGGCTGGTCTGGCTGCATACCGCCACACGACATCTCATGTACTGGCAGAGGCAGTGAAAAATCTGTTCCCGGAAGCAAAACTGGCCATCGGTCCTTCTATTGATACCGGGTATTACTATGATTTTGAAGCGGCACCATTTTCCAGAGAAGACCTGGATAAGATTGAAGCAGAGATGAAGAAGATCATCAAAAAGGGTGCGAAGCTGGAGAAATTTACTCTGCCAAGAGAAGAAGCCATCAAATTTATGGAAGAAAAAGGGGAACCATATAAGGTAGAATTGATTCAGGATCTGCCGGAAGATGCGGTCATTTCCTTCTATAGCCAGGGAGATTTTGTGGATCTCTGTGCAGGTCCCCACCTGATGAGTACCAAGCAGATCAAGGCATTTAAGCTGATTTCTTCTTCCGGTGCATATTGGAGAGGCAGTGAGAAAAATGCCATGTTGCAGAGAATTTATGGAACTGCTTTTGCAAAGAAAGATGAGTTAGAGGAATATCTGGAGTATTTGGCAAATATCAAAAATCGTGACCATAATAAGTTAGGTCGCGAGATGGAGTTGTTCACTACAGTCGATGTAATTGGACAGGGACTTCCATTGTTTATGCCAAAGGGCACCAAGATCATCCAGACATTGCAGAGATGGATTGAGGATGAAGAAGAGCGCAGAGGATACATGCGTACCAAGACACCGTTGATGGCAAAAAGTGATTTGTATGTGATTTCTGACCACTGGAATCATTACAAAGAAGGTATGTTTGTTTTGGGAGATGAAGAGAAGGATGATGAAGTATTTGCACTGCGTCCCATGACATGTCCGTTCCAGTATTATGTATTTAAGGCGGGACAGCATTCTTATCGTGATATGCCATGTCGTTACGGTGAGACATCCACACTGTTCCGGAATGAGGATTCCGGTGAGATGCATGGTCTGACCAGAGTTCGCCAGTTTACTATTTCTGAGGGACATCTGATTTTGATGCCGGAGCAGGTGAAGGAAGAATTTAAGGGTTGTGTAGACCTGATGAAATACTGCCTGACTACACTGGGATTGGAAGAGGATGTGACCTACCGTTTGTCTAAGTGGGATCCCAACAATGCAGATCACTACCTGGGAGATGCAGAAAGCTGGGAATATGTGCAGAACGTGATGAGAGAGATTCTGGACGAGATCGGCATCCAGTATACAGAGGCAGAAGGCGAAGCTGCGTTCTATGGTCCGAAGTTAGATGTACAGGCAAAGAATGTATACGGAAAAGAAGATACCATGATCACCATTCAGCTGGATATGTTCCTGGCCGAGCGGTTTGATATGTATTATATCGACAAGAATGGCGAAAAGAAGCGTCCGTATATCATCCACAGAACTTCCATCGGCTGTTATGAGCGTACACTGGCATGGATGATCGAGAAGCATGCGGGCAAGTTCCCTACATGGCTGTGTCCGGAGCAGGTTCGTGTACTGCCAATCTCTGATAAGTATATCGACTACGCCCAGAAGGTAGCAGCAGAATTGACTGCCAATGGCATCTTAAATACAGTAGATGGACGTTCCGAGAAGATTGGTTACAAGATTCGTGAGGCGCGTTTGCAGAAGATTCCATATATGCTGGTAGTGGGACAGAAAGAGGAAGAAGAAAACACCGTATCTGTTCGTAGTCGTTTTGCAGGAGATGAAGGCCAGAAGTCTCTTGGTGAGTTTGTAGATGCCATCTGTAAGGAAATTCGCACCAAAGAGTTCCGTAAGGAAGTAGAAGCAGAATGATTGAAATCATTGTGAAATAGAAAAAGTAATTTGGATGATACAAGCCGCCCAGTCTGTGAAATAAACAGTGCTGTGGCGGCTTGTAGACTGTACGAGAGAATTAGGATTAAAATGAATGGCTTCTGTTATCTTTTCTGGAAAGTAGCACACTCAGTTTTTTCAGTGGTGTGTGCGGATGGACCGTGGATGTCAATGCGATTGGCATGACAGACTAAGTCCTGGTTGTAAACACAGTTGGTGGCATCGCAGCGAACCTCAAGGTTACTGGAAGGGGTATCCTCCATGTTACAGAATGCACCATTGCGGCGTTCGTCAAAGCTGCCACAGCAGGTATCGTCCCGTTCCTCGGCATTGCGGCCTTCTACCTGGATTTCGCCCTTACAGCAGTAGTTGTCGGCATTGTGAATACAATGTTTTGCAGTACATTTTAATTCAGTCATAATAACCTCCATATCTGAAGCGTTTTTGGTGTCAATGTAGTATAAATGCATTGAAACGCTTCGGCAAAACTCGTCCGTATTTCAGGACTCTGGATTACAAAATCAGTATGAGCCAATAAGGAACGTTTTATACACATTTCTTTGAAAAATAATACTTGCAATCGGTGTAGAAATATGGTATAAATGTAATGTTGTGAAAAAAGAGATGGTCCGCTGGTACGTAAGAGTTATCACCACAGGAGTGATAGAATCAGTATTAAGAACATCCAGATATGAAGGAGGCAATCACAATGAACGAGATTATCAAGAGTATTGAAGCTGCTCAGCTGAAGGAAAATGTAGACCAGTTTAACGTAGGTGATACTGTAAAGGTTTACGCAAAGATCAAAGAGGGTAACCGTGAGAGAATTCAGGTTTTCGAGGGTACTGTATTAAAGAGACAGAACGGCGGCGTTCGTGAGACTTTCACAGTAAGAAAGACTTCTAACGGTGTTGGCGTAGAAAAGACCTGGCCGGTACATTCTCCACATGTAGAGAAGATTGAAGTGGTACGCAGAGGTAAGGTAAGACGTGCGAAGCTGAACTACTTAAGACAGAGAGTAGGTAAGGCTGCTAAGGTTAAGGAAGTAATCAAATAAGAATCATATTCCAAAAGAATTCCTTATAAAAGAGAAGTGCAGGTATGGCAAGATGCTGTACCTGCATTTTTTATGTCCCAGGAAAAGCCTATGACGCAAAAACTCTTTGTATATGAAGCGTATACGATTCAAAAATAAATTTAAATATAACATGGAGCAAAAAAAGAATTTACATAATATGATTGACATAAAATTGAAAATGTGGTAAAATAGAATCATTCAAGCAACCTTGCAATAGTTGGCCGGATTGCAGGGGGAGCAAATCTGATATGACCTGTGTTTGTTCTCTGATTGAGAGATTGTTGTTTGAAAATTCGTGGAAGTATGGTAGAATATCCCTATGCAGTAAGAGACTGTCATATAGAAAATAAAGAAACAGGAGAGAACGCAATGGGTGTAACCGTAACAGAAACAATTCAATATATAGGTGTCAATGACCATCAGATCGACTTATTTGAGGGGCAGTATGACGTGCCAAATGGCATGGCATATAATTCGTACGTGATTCTGGATGAAAAGATTGCTGTGATGGATACTGTTGACGGCGCATTTACAAAAGAATGGCTGGCAAACTTACAGGGTGTACTATCAGGCAGAACACCGGATTATCTGGTGGTACAGCATATGGAGCCGGATCATTCTGCCGGAATCACACTGGCCATGGAGACTTATCCGGATATGCAGATCGTAGCCACTGCAAAGGCATTTACGATGATGAAGCAGTTCTTTGGCACAGATTTTGCAGGACGGCAGATCGTGGCAAAAGAGGGCACTACATTGGAACTGGGCAGCCATGTACTGACATTTTTGATGGCACCGATGGTACACTGGCCGGAAGTGATGATGACTTATGATGCAAAGGACAAGGTGTTGTTTTCCGCAGACGGATTTGGAAAATTTGGCGCATTGGATGTAGAGGAAGACTGGGCGTGTGAAGCACGTCGGTATTATTTTGGTATTGTAGGAAAATACGGCGCACAGGTACAGGCAGTGCTGAAAAAGGCAGCAGGACTGGAGATCGACATCATCTGTGCCCTCCATGGTCCGATTCTGAAGGAAAATCTGGACTATTATCTGGGACTGTACCAGACATGGTCTTCCTATACACCGGAAAATGAAGGTGTGTTGGTGGCATACACTTCTGTATATGGTCATACAAAGGCAGCAGCAGAATTGCTGGCAGAGAAGCTGCGTGAAAAAGGCAGCCCGAAGGTAGTGGCATGCGATCTGGCACGTGAGGATATGGCAGAAGCAGTAGAGGATGCATTCCGTTACAGCAAGCTGGTACTGGCGACTACCACCTATAATGCAGATATATTCCCGGCTATGAAGGAGTTTATCAATCATCTGACGGAGCGTAATTACCAGAACCGGACAGTGGGCTTTATAGAAAATGGCTCCTGGGCGCCCACTGCTGCGAAGGGAATGCAGAAGATGTTTGAAAGCAGCAAGAATATCACATTTGCAGAACATACCGTGAAGATTCTGTCTGCGTTAAATGAGAGCAGTGAGGCACAGATTGAAGCACTGGCAGCAGAGCTTGCCTGAGAAAAACTGGAGGAACATATGGATTTTCAATGGTATCCCGGTCATATGACAAAAGCACGTCGGGCCATGCAGGAAGATATCAAGCTGGTGGATATGGTCATCGAGGTTATCGATGCCCGTATCCCCATCAGCAGCCGCAACCCGGATATTGATGAACTGGGAAAGAATAAATTCCGTCTGGTTTTATTAAATAAGGCAGATCTGGCAGATGACCAGAAAAACAGAGCATGGCAGAACTGGTTTCAGCAAAAAGGAATTGCAGTGGTCATGACCGATGCCCGCACCAAAAACGGGATGAAGCAGATTCAAAACACCATATTAGAAGTGTGCAAGGAAAAAATTGAGCGGGACAGAAGACGTGGCATCAAAAACCGTCCGATTCGTGCCATGGTAGTGGGAATTCCAAATGTGGGCAAGTCTACTTTCATCAACTCCTTTGCGGGACGTTCCTGTGCCAAAACGGGAAACAAACCCGGTGTGACCAGAGGCAATCAATGGATTCGTCTGAATAAAAATGTAGAGCTATTGGACACACCTGGTATTCTGTGGCCAAAGTTTGAAGACCAGATTGTGGGACTGCATCTGGCATTTATCGGTTCCATGAAGGACGATATTTTGAATCAGGAAGAAGTAGCAGTAGAATTGCTTCACTTTTTACAGGAGGCATATCCGGAAGCACTGGCAGAGCGGTATCAGATGGAAAAAGCACAGTTGACAGAGGCAGCGCCACTGGACATTTTACAACATATCGCACAGCTTCGTGGCTGTCTGTTAAAGGCAGGAGAGCTGGATACGAAGAAGGCGGCGGCTTTGTGTCTGGATGATTTCCGGGCAGGACGTATAGGGCGCATTAGTGTGGAGATGCCAGAGGAATAGGCGATGAAAGGATAAGGAAATGAAGACTGCGGAGATTCAGGCTCGATTGGAAGCATGTTCTATGGAAGCACTTCCGGCGGAACTTGCCGCATGGGAAGGGGATTCCAGAAGTACGGTACAGAAGTTGTTGGAGCGGTATCGGAAGAAGCTGGCGGCATATGAAAAGGAACTGGCTCGTACAGAAGAGATGAAGAAGTATGAAAAGGTGTATGGAGAATATTCCTTGATCTGTGGCATAGATGAAGCGGGCAGAGGTCCACTGGCAGGACCGGTGGTGGCAGGTGCTGTGATTTTGCCAAAGGACTGCAATATTTTATATCTCAATGATTCCAAGCAGCTTTCTGCCAAAAAGAGAGAGGAATTGTATGATGTGATTATGGAGCAGGCGGTCAGTGCTGCTGTGGGAGTGGTCAGTCCGGCTGTCATTGATGAAATCAATATTTTGCAGGCTACCTATGAAGCCATGCGGATTGCCATCGGGAAGCTTTCTCCTGCCCCGGATCTGCTTTTGAATGATGCTGTGAAGATTCCGGAAGTATCCATTCGTCAGATTCCCATCGTGAAGGGAGATGCCAAGAGCATTTCCATTGCGGCAGCCAGCATCATTGCCAAAGTGACCAGGGATCGGATGATGGAAGCGTATGACGAGCTTTATCCAGAGTATGGGTTTGCAGGACATAAAGGCTATGGCAGTGCCGCCCACATTGCGGCTTTGAAAGAATATGGACCATGTCCCATCCACCGGCGGACTTTCATCGGAAATTTTGTAGCGGTGGAAGAATAGAAAATATAAACAGCACTGATTTCGAGTCTGACGTTCATCGGAATGTGACAATGATGACAGGAGAGCAGGAGGGTACGAAGAATGAATCGTCGCCAGAAGGGGAAGTTCTATGAGAGAATAGTAGCTGCGTATTTGCAGGAGCAGGGATTGCAAATCATAGAACAGAATTTCTTTTGTCCCATTGGTGAGATTGACCTGATTGCCAGAGAGGATACCTGTCTGGTATTTGTAGAAGTGAAATATCGCAGCAGCCTTCAAAAGGGATATCCGGTGGAGGCTGTTTCTTTTTCCAAGCAAAAACGGATTTACCGGGTGGCACAGTGGTATTTGCAGAAACATCCTTTGCAAAAGGGAGAGCGGTGCCGCTTTGATGTGGTCAGTATTTATGGAACAGAGATTACATGGATTCCCAATGCATTTGGGGGATTCTAAAATGCAAAACGCAGGAAGTTTTTTGAAGTGCTGTCTTCGTATGCAATATGTCTTTCGAAGGCACGCTCCCGCTTCGTGTAGAATGCAGCGGCACTAATGTTTTTTATCGTAAATGCAATGCATTCACTCAAAAAACAAAGTGCCGGCTTCTACAAGAGCCTTCTTAAGACATATTTGCCTTACTTGCCAGCACTGATGAAAGTTTTTGAGCGTTTTGCAATTCAGGAAATTTTCCTGCTGTACTTGTGAAATTTTGAGGAAGAAGGTGTCCGGGTAAACACATTTTGCAAGTACAGATAAAAATTTGCTAGATTGTTATAAAGAATCGAGGAGAAGGAGAGGAATGAAACTGGACTGGAATCGGAAGACGAAGGCACTGCCTATTGCATGTAAGGAAGGGGATGTGCCCTATCTGTATTTTCCGCTGTTGGAAGAAACCGGGTTGGTGGTGCATGGGTTTTCTACAAAACTGGGCGGTGTCAGCGAAGGATGTTATGCTACCATGAATCTGAGAGTGAATTCGGAGGATGAGAGAGCCAATGTGGTGGAAAACTACAGGAGAATTGGTGCTGCCATTGGTTTTGATGTGGAGAATGTGGTGTTAAGTGACCAGACCCATACCACCAATATCCGGGTGGTCACAGAAGCAGATGCAGGAAAAGGGTTGTTTGTGCCAAAGGATTACGAAGACATAGACGGACTGATCACCAATGTGCCGGGGCTGACACTGGCTACCTTTTATGCAGACTGTGTGCCGCTGTATTTTGTAGATCCGGTACATGGAGCCATTGGATTGTCTCACTCTGGCTGGAGAGGGACGGTCAATCAGATGGGAGCCTGTACTGTTGCAAAGATGCAGGAGACCTTTGGCTCTGATCCGGCGGATCTGCTTGTGTGCATCGGCCCTTCTATTTGTCAGGATTGCTATGAGGTCAGTGAGGATGTGGCAGAGGCATTTCAATCGGCTTTTCCACAGTGGCAGTCTGAGATTGTAAAGCCGGGCGCGAGAGAAGGGAAGTATCAGCTGGATTTGTGGAAGACCAATGAACGGATTTTACTAGAAGCAGGTATCAGACCAGAGCATCTGGCTGTTACCAATATCTGTACGAAGTGTAATTCGGACTTACTCTATTCTCATCGTGTGATGGGCAGTCAGAGAGGCAATCTGGCCGCATTTTTGGGATTGAAATCATCGAAGCAGTATATGTAATCTGCAAGTATGGGTCAGGATTGGGAATCAGCGGTAGTTCGGGAACCAATCTTGAGTGGATTTTGTAAAAAGAAAACCGTCTTTTTTAGAAGAGAAGCAGTTTGTGCGTTTCTTCTGAAAAGGCGGTTTTTTTACAATGACGTGCAAGCAGTGTTTTGTTTACAGACAGTTGCCTGCAGTACAGTTTGATGTCATGTATATGAATTATTTTCCCTGATACTGGCGGATCAGATTTTGAATTCGTTCGGTGGAATCCATGAATCCGTTGATGGATACATCATGATTCAGGGTGTTGATGATGGCAGCTACATACTTGCTCACATCTGCCTCTAAGTACCATGGCTTGGTGAACAGTTCCGGATTGCGGTAGTTCAGGTTGGTGGTGATCACATAATCTAAGTATCCCTTGTTGTAGAACTCATCAAATTTCTCGAATCCATCAGTGAACATACCAAAGGTACAGCATACGATGACCTTGGATGCCTTGCGCTCTTTCAGTGCCTTGGCAGTGTCTAACATACTTTCACCGGATGAAATCATATCATCTACGATCAGTACGGTCTTTCCTTCTACGCTGGAGCCTAAGAACTCATGGGCCACGATTGGGTTTCTGCCGTTGACCACAGTAGAGTAGTCACGTCTCTTGTAGAACATACCCATGTCTACTCCTAAGTTATTTGCCAAATATACAGAACGGTTCATGGCACCCTCATCCGGGCTGATGACCATCAGATGCTCCTTGTCAATCTTCAGATCCGGTACATTGCGGAACAATGTCTTGATGAAGTGGTAAGGAAGCAGGAAGTTGTCAAAGTCATGTAACGGGATGGCATTCTGTACACGAGGGTCATGGGCATCGAAGGTAATGATGTTGCTGACTCCCATATCGATCAGTTCCTGTAATGCCATGGCACAGTCTAAAGATTCTCTCTTGGTTCTCTTGTGCTGGCGGCCTTCATAAAGGAATGGCATGACCACATTGACACGGTGCGCAGTGGCAACGCTGGCACCAATCACACGCTTCAAATCCTGATAATGGTCATCCGGGGACATATGGTTGGTAAATCCACAGATACGATATGTCAGGCTATAGTTCATCACATCTACCATGGCGTACAGGTCAGTACCACGTACAGATTCATTCAGTACGCATTTTGCCTCGCCGGAACCAAAACGGGAGCATTTCAGATCCAACAGATAGGAGTCTGCATCATATCCACGGAATTCCAGGCTGGACTGCTTTAATTTCAATGCCTCTGTGTCATTGCGACGGAAGTTGACAATGTGTTCATTGACTTTGGTGGCAAGGTCAGTGCAGCTCTCTAAAGCGGCAATCTTCAGAGGCGCAATCGGAATGGTGTTCTCAAAAGTGTAATCGTTAGACATATTTTCCTCCATTGCTAGACGGGCTAGACAGTATTTTCCTTAATATTTATAACACTTGTCAAGGGATTGCGCAAGTCGTGAAAAGAAAAAAGTCGAAAAACCCACGAAAGTAACAGGAATAAAAAAGCTTTCCCCGAAATTTTTGTCGCACTTGTCCTTTTAGGGTTCCTATGTTATACTTTAAGATGATTTCGTAATGCAGACAGAAATTCTGTGGGTGGGATTCCATGAGGATGTTGGCAGAAAAGGATGTTTGCCTGCGGCTGGATCGAAACAGCGCAGTTACGATGGTTGAGAGTATAGAGATTGCGAAGAACAGGGAGCAATATGAAAAAAGAACAAGGACATCGGATTGCCCAGGTCAAGGAAGGTTCCATTGCAGAAGAACTGGAAGTGGAAGTGGGAGATGTGCTGTTGCAGATCAATGACCAGGTGGTGGAGGATGTATTCGATTATGAATTTTTATGCAGAGATACCTATCTGGAAGTGGTGATTCGAAAGGCAGATGGAGAAGAATGGCTGCTAGAGGTAGAAAAGGGGGAAGAAGAGGAACTGGGACTGGAATTTGAAAGCAGTCTCATGTCTGATTATCGTTCCTGCACCAACAACTGTATCTTTTGTTTCATTGACCAGATGCCGCCGGGGATGCGGGAGACATTGTATTTCAAGGACGATGACACCAGACTATCCTTTTTGCAGGGCAATTATGTGACATTGACCAATCTAAAGGACAAGGACATTGACCGGATCATCCGATACCGGTTAGGCCCCATCAATATATCGGTGCATGCCACCAATCTGGAACTGCGTAAGAAGATGCTGCACAACCGGTTTGCCGGGGAGCTGTTACAGAAAATTGACCGGCTGTATGAGGCAGGCATTGAGATGAATGGGCAGATCGTATTGTGCAAGGGAATCAATGACGGTGCGGAACTGGAACGGTCACTGTCGGATCTGAGTAAATATGTGCCGGTGATGGAAAGCTTGTCGGTGGTGCCGGTAGGATTGACCCGGTACCGGGAAGGACTGTATCCGCTGGAACCTTTTGAAAAGGAAGATGCCCGTGCCGCACTGGAAATCATTGAGAAGTGGCAGCAGAAATTTCTGGCAGAGTATGGCATACGGTTTGTCCATGCCAGTGATGAGTTTTATATTGTGGCAGAGCGTCCCATTCCCCCAGAGGAAGAGTACGAAGGTTATATCCAGCTGGAAAATGGAGTGGGGATGGTACGGCTGCTGTTAGATGAAGTGACAGAGGCACTTTTCAGGTTAGAGCCGGATGACAGGCAGGTGCATGTGTCTTCTGTGTCGGGACTGTTGGTGGCACCATTTTTGCAGCAGATTTCAGAGCAGATTCAGGGACGGTTTCCAAATGTGCGGCTGGATGTGCATCCCATTACCAACCACTTTTTTGGAGAACGGATCACGGTTACCGGTCTGATTACCGGGCAGGATCTGATTGCCCAGTTAAAGGGAAAGGATTTAGGGGAAAAACTGTTGATTCCCATCAATATGCTCCGCAGTGGAGAGACGGTATTTTTGGATGATATTACAGTGGCAGAGGTAGAAACTGCTTTACAAGTTCCGGTGGATATTGTAAAATCAAGCGGGCAGGCTCTCGTCTCAGCAGTGACAGGAACTGTCATACAGGAGGACACAGAATCGTATCCGCCTTATGAGCTGGAAAGCTTATAAGACATTGCAGATAGAACAGGAGGAACCATGAGTAAACCAATCGTTGCCGTGGTAGGACGACCAAATGTAGGCAAGTCTACATTGTTTAACGTGCTGGCAGGCAGTAAAATTTCAATTGTAAAGGACACACCGGGTGTAACCAGAGACCGTATTTATGCGGAGTGTAACTGGCTGGATAAGAATTTTACCTTAATTGATACAGGCGGTATCGAGCCGGAAAGCGGAGACATCATCCTGTCCCAGATGCGGGAGCAGGCACAGATCGCCATTGATACGGCAGATGTGATCATCTTTCTGGTGGATGTACAGCAGGGCTTGCAGGATGCAGATGCCAAGGTGGCGGATATGCTGCGCCGTTCCCGGAAACCGGTGATCCTCACTGTCAATAAAGTAGACAGTCTGGAAAAATACATGGCAGATGTGTATGAGTTTTACAATCTGGGAATCGGCGATCCCATGCCCATCTCCTCTGTCAATCGTCTGGGGCTGGGTGATCTGCTGGATGCAGTCATTGAGAAGTTTCCGGAAGGTGCCGAGACGGATTTAGAGGATGACAGACCGAAGATCGCAGTGGTAGGAAAGCCAAATGTGGGCAAATCTTCCATTATCAACAGATTGACAGGGGAAAACCGTGTGATCGTATCTGACATCGCCGGTACCACCAGAGATGCCATTGATACAGACATTGAGTGGAATGGCAGAGAATATGTGTTTATCGATACAGCCGGACTGCGCAGAAAGAGTAAGGTCAAGGAAGATTTAGAGCGATACAGCATCATCCGTACCGTCAGCGCAGTGGAACGTGCAGATGTGGTGGTCATCGTCATTGATGCAGTAGAAGGGGTTACAGAGCAGGATGCCAAGATTGCCGGTATCGCCCATGACAAAGGCAAGGGCATCGTCATTGCTGTGAATAAATGGGATGCCAAGGAAAAGGATGACAAGACCATTTACCGTTTCACAGAGGAAGTGCGCAAGATTCTGTCCTTTATGACCTATGCGGAAATCGTCTTTATTTCGGCTAAGACCGGACAGCGTCTGAACCGTCTGTTTGAAGTGATCGATATGGTCATTGAAAATCAGAACCTGCGTGTCCAGACCGGTGTGCTCAATGAGATTCTCACAGAAGCAGTGGCCATGCAGCAGCCGCCTACAGACAAGGGCAAGCGTCTGCGCATTTACTACATGACACAGGTGTCTGTGAAGCCCCCTACCTTCGTCATGTTTGTCAATGACAAGAATCTCATGCATTTTTCCTATACCCGGTACATTGAAAATAAGATTCGGGATACTTTTGGGTTCAGGGGAACGGCAATTCATTTTATTGCAAGAGAACGAAAAGAAAAGGATCAGTAAGACGGAGGCGTGACAATGCACACAATAGGAATTCGTATCCTGCTGTTGGTAGTAGGGTATTGTTTTGGATTGTTTCAGACAGGATATTTATATGGTAAGGCACATGGCATTGACATTCGGACACAGGGAAGCGGCAATTCCGGTGCCACCAACAGTCTTCGGGTGCTGGGAAAGAAAGCCGGTATCATCGTGCTGTTGGGAGATTGTTTCAAATGTATGATTCCCTGTCTGATTGTCAAACTGCTGACGGCACGCTATATGCCGGAATACACCTATCTGTTTATGATGTATATGGCACTGGGTGTGACATTGGGGCACAATTTCCCATTTTATATGAACTTTCATGGGGGCAAGGGAATTGCCTGCATGGCAGGTATGATTCTGGCATATGACTGGAGAATGACACTGGTATGTGCTGTGGTTTATTTCAGTCTGGCATTCCTCACAAGGTATGTGTCTCTGTGTTCCATCGTGCTGGCAGTGCTCATGTTTGGATTGACGGTACTGGCAGGACAGATGGGCTGGTTAGGACGTATGTCCGGGGCAGTAAAGATGGAACTGTATGGGATCACATTCGTCATAGCGGCACTGTCCATCTGGCGGCATAGAGCCAATATCAGGCGGCTGTTAAACGGAACGGAGAACCGTCTGGGTCAAAAAAAATAGGGTAGACAATTGTGAAACTATGACACCGAACGCCTTTCATCAAAATTTATATTTGTGTATGCAAAACGCAGGAAGTTTTTTGGAGTGCTGTCTTCGTACGCAATATGACTTTTTCAGGCACGCTCTCGTCTTCGAATCATTCGTAAGAATGATTAAAACAGTAGCGGATACTAAGTCATTCTGAGACATACAGTCTCCGAATGACAAGTACCGACGTTTTCAAGAGCCTTCAAAAAACATAGTTGCCTTCCTTGTCGGCACTAATGAAAGCTTTTGAGCGTTCTTTTGAAAGCCATAGTTGCTTTCTTTGTCAGTACGTAAATAGATTTTTGACCTTATAAATATAAATTCTAATGTACAGGTTGTTTTGGGGTCTGATCAAAGAGTTTCACAATTGTCTGTCAATTATGATAAAAAGAGGAGAAGATATGGCAAGTATTAGTATTATAGGCACTGGAACATGGGGGATTGCTCTGGCGATTCTCTTACATCGCAATGGACATCAGGTGACTGCATGGTCTAAGTTTCCGGAGGAGATTCAGGCACTGGATACAACCAGAGTCCATCCCAATTTAAAGGGAGCAGAGATTCCGGCACAGATTGTATTTACATCTGATTTACAGCAGGCATGCACCGATCAGGATATGCTGGTGTTAGCAGTGCCTTCTGTGTACACCAGAGAGACGGCAGCTGCGATGCGCCCATATGTGGCAGAAGGACAGATTGTAGTCAATGTGTCGAAAGGAATTGAGGAGTCTACTTTGAAGATTCTGACAGAGCAGATTGAAGAAGAGATTCCACAGGCACAGGCTGCCGTATTGTCCGGTCCCAGTCATGCAGAGGAAGTGAGCGTAGGCATTCCTACCATCTGTGTGGCAGGTGCCCATAAGAAGGAAGTGGCAGAACTGGTACAGGAGTACTTTATGTCTCCTGTATTCCGGGTTTATACCAGCCCGGATATGCTGGGCATTGAGATTGGCGGTGCACTGAAAAATGTGATTGCGTTGGCTGCTGGTGTGGCAGACGGTCTGGGTTGTGGGGACAATACCAAGGCGGCACTGATCACCCGTGGGATTGCGGAGCTGTCCAGATTGGGTGTGAAGATGGGGGGAAAGGCAGAGACATTTTCCGGTCTGACCTGTACCGGTGATCTGATCGTTACCTGTGCCAGTGTACACAGCCGTAACCGCAACGCTGGTGTATTGATTGGAAAAGGATATACCATGGAAGAAGCCATGAAGGAAGTAAACATGGTGGTAGAAGGGGTGTATTCTGCCAAGGCTGCACTGGCGTTGAGTAAAAAATATGAGGTATCTATGCCAATCGTAGAGGCAGTAAATAAAGTACTGTTTGCAGGACAGCCTGCCAGAGAAGCATTGACCGAATTGATGAACCGAGTGAAGACAACTGAAGTTCCCTGGGAAGAATAATCCGGGGTAAAGACAAAAGAGGCAATCGCAAACAGGGACATGAGAAAACCGATGCCAGTTTCCAAAAAGGAGAGGGGCAGGTGTACATCATGAAAACTGTTTCGGTTGCCTGCCTTTGTATGAGGCGGGTAGAAAATAAGGAATAGAAAGGATTTGTATGGAACAGTACATGATATATATTGGAGGAATTGTTGTGGTGTTTGGATGGTTGATTTACCAGACCATCCGCGCCGGGAAAGAGCGGAAACGCCGTCTGTTAGAAAGGATCCGCAGTGAGTTTGGGACATATGCCAACCGGGAATATGAATATGATGATTTTCACAGCATTTCCCATTACTTTGAGAAGAAGCACAAAAACAGAGGGGATCTGTTTACCATAGACGATATCACATGGAACGATCTGGATATGGATCAGGTCTTTCTGACCATGAACACTACCAGATCCAGTATCGGACAGGATTATCTGTATGATCTGCTGCGCAGACCCAGCTTTGACCAGGCAGAATTGCAGGAGCGTGACCGTCTGGCCACCTTTTTTGACAGTCACACAGAGGAGCGGGAGCATTGCCAGATGCTGTTGTCAGAGGTAGGCTATACCAGAAAGATTTCCCTGATGGATTATATCGACAACATCCGGACACTGGAACAAAACAGCAACCTGCCCCATTACCTGTGTATCGGGTTACTGGTGGCATCTGTGGCGTTGCTGGCTGTGAATCCGGAAGTGGGCGTGCTGTTATTGATCGGTTCTCTCATTTACAACGTGTCTAGCTACCTGCGGGAAAAGGGAAGGGTAGAAAGTTATTTTATGTGTATCCAGGCAATCGTCCGTCTGGTACAATGCAGCGATAAACTGAAAAAAATGGAAAGTCCGGAACTGGCAGAGTATGTGGGACGGCTGCAGAATGCTTCTTCTGTGTTCCAGTCTTTGAAACGGGATGCAGACCTGATGGGTTCTCCCAGTCAGGTCAATGGCAGTATCATCGAGGCATTTTTAGATTATGTGCGAATGATGCTCCATGTGGATTTGATCTGCTACAACAACGCTCTGCGGAAAATCCAGCCTCATATGGAGGACGTGATGACCATGTGGGAGACCATCGGAGCATTAGAAGCGGGCATTGCCATTGCTTCTTTCAGAAAGGCACTGCCCATGAGCTGCAAACCGGAATTTACAGCAGAAAACCGGCTGCAAATGAAAAATGGCTACCATCCGCTGATCAGCAAGCCGGTGGCAAATACACTGGAAACCTATCGTCCGGTACTGCTGACCGGTTCCAATGCGTCTGGTAAGTCCACCTTCTTAAAGACCGTTGCCATCAATGCCATCCTGGCACAGACCATTGACACGGTGCTGGCACAGGAATACGAAGCACCGATGTATCGCATCTATTCCTCTATGGCACTGCGGGATGACCTGAGTACCAATGAAAGTTACTACATGGTGGAAATCCGTTCCCTGAAACGGATCATGGATGCAGGAAAGAACAAAGAAAGCAAAGTCATGTGCTTTGTAGACGAGGTACTCCGTGGCACCAATACGGTAGAACGGATCGCAGCTTCCGCCAAGGTACTGCAAAAGCTGTCACAGGATGGGGTCATGTGCTTTGCCGCCACCCATGACATCGAGCTGACACAGCTGTTGGAAAAATGCTATGAAAATTATCACTTTACGGAAGATATCGTAGATGGAGACGTACAGTTCAGTTACCGCCTCCACAAAGGAAGAGCCACTTCCAGAAACGCCATCAAGCTGCTAGGCATGATGGGATATGAGGAACAGGTGATCAAAGAGGCAGAACAGACCGCAAACCACTTCTTAGAAAGCGGAGAGTGGAAGTTGATGGGATTGTAAAACAATCATTCCGGACGCCTTTTATCAAAATTTTCAATGGCTTGCAGTTGGAAACGCAATTTTTGTATTTGACGGATACCAGCGTACGCAATATGTCTTTCGAAGGCACGCTCCCGCTTCGGTGAAAACGTAACGGATACTAACCTTTTTGTTCGCTATTTGCTCCAAAAAGCAAGTACCGACGTTTTCAAGAGCCTTCTTAAGACATATTTGCCTTCCTTGGTATCCGTTTTACATGAGATCAGGCGTTTCCAACTGCCTGATTTATTTTGATGAAAAGGCTGTGTTTTGGAAAAGAGTGTTACGATGTCCATCAGAGTGGGTTTGGGCAAAAGTCTAAGAATAGACTGTATAAGAGGAAATGATGCGTAAGGAACGATATGAAACCGAGCGCAAAAAGCTGACAGAGGAAGTTCATATCTGCGAACAGGGAATCAGAGAGTATAACGAAAACACCCGCAGTGCGAACTGGTTTGTCAGGCTGGTTGATCAGTATGCGGATTTTGAAGAACCTGCGGAAGTGGAAAAAGAACATAAGTGTAAGGAAAAATTATGTTACTTATCTTCATCGCAAGGAATCCGGGTGGCAGAAAGCCTATAAAGCGAAGATCAAGGCAGAGAAGAAAGTAAAGATTGAAACACTGAAAGAAGAGATTCAGCAGGAAGATCAGAATAACGGGATCTAAAAGCATGGATTCGGGGTTGAAAACTAGCCAAAATCGTCGATAATGGTGATTGATAAATTCAATTAGCGATTGATTGTTGTTCTTGCTTGTGGTATGCTGTTCTCGTGCACTGTATGCCCGAAAGAAAGAGGATAATAACGATGGCACGTTCATATAATAAACTTTGGCACAGACTGATCGATCTGAATATGACGAAGGGAGAATTGCGCCGGAAGTCCGGCATCACGACTAATGCTCTGGCGCAACTTTGGAAAAACGAATCGGTTCCTATTCACACGCTTGAAAAGGTCTGTATGGCTTTAGATTGCGGTTTGGAGGATATTGTGGAAATCTTTCCGGATGAGGAACTGAAAGAAGTCGATCAGGGAAAGGATGACAGCCATGACTGAAGAGCAAATCAGGAAAATGTTGAATGACGGCGAAGGCTTCACCGTCGAATATAAAGAGTGTGTGAACAGTCTGAATGACTCAGTCTTTGAGACGGTCGCATCCTTTTCCAACCGTTACGGCGGTCATATCTTACTCGGTGTGAAAGAGGTAAATCACAAAGGTGTGGTTATCGGTGTGAACCGTAAGGCCGTACCGTCGATGAAAAAGAATTTCATCAATATGCTGAACAATCCGGATAAGATCGCTCCGTCGCTCTATCTGACATTGGAAGAGATCGAGATCGACGGAGAACTTGTGCTCTGGGTCTATGTTCCGGTCAGCTCACAGGTGGAGTTTTGCGATAAGAAGATCTTTGATCGCAACGGTGACGCAGATCAGGACATCACAAAATCCGTGGATCTTGTAGCAAATCTATACAGCAGAAAATCGTCTTCCTATCATGAGAGGAAGATATTCCCTTATGCGACAACAGAGCATCTGCGTATGGAGCTTTTGCCTCGTATCAGACAGATGGCCGTTACCAAGAGGCCGGATCATCCGTGGAAAGACATGGATGATATGAAGCTTTTGAGAAACGCTGGTCTTTATGAAGAAAATATCCTGACTGGTGAGAAAGGATTCAATCTGGCTGCTATCCTTCTCCTTGGAAAAGACGAAGTGATTCAGTCCGCCTGTCCGGGATATCGCACAGACGCAATCTACAGGGATGAGCATCCGGATCGATACGATGACCGCCTGATCGTTGAGAAGAACCTGATTGAAAGTTATGACGAACTGATGGGCTTTATCGCCAAACATACAAACGATAAGTTCTTCCTGATCGATAATGTAAATACCAGTGTCAGGGATATCATCGCCAGAGAAGTCGTCAGCAATATCCTTGTTCACAGAGAGTATGCCAGCGCATTTCCAGCCAAGCTGATCATCGAACCTGACCGGATCATGACAGAAAACTGGAACCGCGCACAATACCCGGGAAAGATCGACCCGGAGGCGTTTACTCCATATCCAAAGAATCCGATCCTGGCCAAGTTCTTTGTAAACATTGGAAGAGCCGACACGCTGGGTTCCGGTGTGAGAAACCTTTACAAGTATACCAAGATTTATTGCGGCGGCAAGCCGGATCTGGAGGAAGGCGATGTGTTCCGTATCTTCGTTCCGCTGAAGACTGACGAAAACGGGAACGTGAATAAGTATAAGCTGACCGACAGACAGCAGTCGATACTGGAGCTGATCAGAAATAACCCCAAGATTCAGACAGAAGAGATCGAAAAGGAACTTGAAATATCCAGAAGCACTGTGCAAAGGGAGATTCAGGAAATCAAGAAAAAGATGTCGCTGGTCTACAACAAGAAGACTTTATCATGGGATTTGAGCGAATAAAGGCAAGCTTCATAGCAAGCATCATAAAATGAAGCTTGCATGAGGCCTCCCTGAAGCTTCCTGTGAGACTTGTTGATCCAGTCGGGTTTTTAGTACAGGTCAGCAGGTGATTCACAGGAGGCAGAGCAGACCGCAAACCACTTCTTTGCCTTCCTTGGTATCCATTTTACATGAGATCAGGCGTTTCCAACTGCCTGATTTATTTTGATGAAAAGGCTGTGTTTTGGAAATAAGTGTTACGATGCCCATCAGAGTGGGCTTGGGCAAATGTCTAAGAATAGACTGTATAAGAGGAAATGATGCGTAAGGAACGAATTGATTATTTGTCTTTTATTCGGGATGGAAGGGAACTGGGGATTCGGCAGAAGGCAGAGCTGGTGGTGAAACTGAGTCTGCCTACCATCATGGCACAGCTGACTTCGATCCTCATGCAGTATATTGATGCGTCTATGGTGGGGCATATGGGGGCGAATGCTTCTGCCTCCATCGGACTGGTGTCTACCACTACATGGCTGTTTGCCAGCCTGTGTTCTGCTGCAACGGCAGGATTTTATATTCAGGTGGCGCACCACATCGGGGCGAAGAAATATGAGGAAGCCAGAGGGGTGATGCGCAAATCTTTTCCGGTGGTACTTGCAGTGACACTGGTGATGATGACCATCGGCATCTTGATCTCTGGCAGATTGCCGGGGTGGCTGGGTGGAACAGTAGAGATTCAGAGAGATGCCAGTTTGTATTTTCTGATTTATATCTGCTTTCTGCCTGTATTTGCCTGTAACCGGCTGGCAGGAGGCATGCTCCAGTGCAGTGGAAATATGAAAACACCGGGACTGCTCAATTCCCTGATGTGTATTCTGGATGTGATCTTTAATGGACTGTTCATCTTTCCTACCAGCACCCATCAGATCGGCAGTGTGTCCATCACCCTGCCAGGACTGGGGCTGGGTGTAAAAGGGGCGGCACTTGGCACCGGTGTAGCAGAGTTGGTCATCGCCTGCATGATGCTGTACAGTCTGTGTGTCCGTTCCGAACTGCTTCACCCGCGGAAGGAACAGGGAAACTGTGACACCAAAGGGGTGCTTCGAAGTGCAGCAACCCTTTCCCTGCCCATAGCGCTGGAAAATCTGATCACATGCAGTGCTTATGTGATGGTCACCAGAATCGTGGCACCACTTGGCGCCATCGCCATCGCTGCCAATTCCTTTGCGGTGACTGCGGAAAGTCTCTGCTATATGCCGGGATATGGCATCGGAGAAGCCGCCACCACACTGGTAGGACAGAGTGTGGGAGCAAAACGCAGAGAGATGATCAGAAGCTTCGCCCGTATGACCACAGCCTTCGGAGTAGTCATCATGACAGGGATGGGAGTGTTCATGTACTTTGCCGCTCCCTTTATGATGGGATTGCTGACACCGGAAGAATCGGTGCGTACCCTGGGAACAGGGGTACTGCGGATCGAAGCCTTTGCAGAGCCACTGTATGGCGCTTCCATCGTGGTATCCGGTGCTCTGCGGGGCGCAGGGGATACCCTGATGACCAGCGTACTGAACTTTGGCAGTATATGGCTGGTCAGACTGCCTCTGGGGTTCTTTTTGGCAAGGCAGTATGGACTGACTGGGGTGTGGATTGCCATGTGTATCGAACTTTGTGTGCGGGGGACACTGTTTTTGACCAGACTGTTTCGGGAAAGATGGATGAAGAAACTTTAGATTAGACAATTGCGAAACTATGATACCGAACGCCTTTCATCAAAATTTTATGTTTGCATGGAAGGTTAACATCTATATGTGCTGTCTTCGTACGCAATATGTCTTTCGAAGGCACGCTCTCGCTTCGGTGTGGAGTGCAGCGGCACTAATGTTTTTTGTCGTAAATGCAACGCATTCACTCAAAAACAAAGTGCCGGCATCCACAAGAGCCTTCTTAAGACATATTTGCCTTCCTCGTCAGCACATATCTGGATTTCATTCATAGTCCTGCAAACATAAAATTTCTGATGCGCAGGCTGTTTTGGAGTCAGATCAAAGAGTTTCGCAATTGTCTAAAAACTTTAGATAGGACAAAGGAGTCTGTATGAGCGCAGAAAATTTCGGAGAAAAGTGTGTGTTTTGTGAGATCATCAACCGTCAAGCACCGGCTTATATTGTGTATGAAAATGACCAATTGATGTCGTTTTTGGATATAGAACCAATCAATGAAGGGCATGTGCTGATTGTGCCCAAACAGCATGTAGATACCATCGCAGAATTATCGGATGGCACGCTGGCTGACATCATGAGGATTGCGAAACAGATGGTTGTTGCGTTACAGAAAATTTATGGCAATAAGGGATATAGCATCATGCAGAATGGCGGCGCATGTTGTGATTTTGGGCATGCCCATTTTCATGTATTTCCACGCTACGATGCGGATGGGTTTGGTTGGACCTATGGAAGTGAGGAAAAGGAGATCAGCGAGGAGATCGCAGAACGGATCAGAACGCAGTTGGAAAGTAGTGAATTCCATAAAAGAAACAATGGAGGAAATGAATGGAAAACAAAGTGATGTTAGAAACCGAACGACTGATTCTGCGGCCGTGGGAAGAAACGGATGCAGAGGCATGTTACCAATATGCCAAAGATCCCCGGATCGGTCCGGCTGCGGGCTGGCCGGTACATACCAGTGTGGAAAACAGCAGGCAGGTGATTCTGGGGGCATTGTCTGTACCGGAGACGTATGCCATCGTACTGCGGGAAACAGGACTGCCGGTTGGCAGTATCGGTCTGCATTTTCACAGTGACCTTGCCAAGACAGAGGATGAGGCGGAGCTGGGCTATTGGCTGGGTGCTCCGTACTGGGGACAGGGACTTGTGCCGGAGGCGGCAAAGCGGCTGATCTGTCATGGATTTACAGACCTGCACCTGAACCGAATCTGGTGCGGTTACTATGATGGCAATGAAAAGTCAAAACGGGTGCAGGAGAAGCTGGGCTTTGCATATCAATGGACATGCAAGGAAACACCTGTGCCGCTGTTAGGAGAGATCCGCATCGGACACGTCAATCTATTGACGAAAGAAGCGTGGCTGACGCTGCCATGGGCAGACTCTACGAAACATAGGTAGCTTCTTTTTTACCCGTATGGTAGGCTTGTAACATAAGGAGGACAATACAATGGATCGATATGTTACAGGTGCAGTGATACGAAAACTGCGGGAACACAAAAAGATGACACAGGAAGAACTGGCAGAACAACTGTTTGTCAGCAGCAAAGCAGTCAGCAAATGGGAAACCGGTCAGGGATTTCCTGATATCAGTCTCTTAGAACCCTTGGCAAAAGCGCTGGATCTTTCTGTGATCGAGCTGCTGTCCGGGGCGGATATCCGCAATGAGAACCGCACTTCACATATGGCAAAGGGGAAACTTTATGTTTGTCCGGTCTGCGGCAATGTGGTGTATGCAGTGGGGGAAACGGTGGTGAGCTGTTGCGGCATCACATTGCCAGCGTTAGAAGCAGAACCGGCAGATTCCGCCCATTTCATACATGTAGAGATGGTAGAAGATACCTATTTTATCACGATGGATCATCCCATGACCAAAGAACACTACATTTCATTTCTGATGGCAGTGTCCGATCAGGGGGTACAGTTGGTCAAACTGTATCCGGAAGGAAATGCAGAGGCAAGGGTGCAGGTCAACCGGGTGAAACAGATTTATGCATACTGCAATCGGCATGGTCTGTTTCAGGTACCGGTTTCTCCACGGTGCAGAACTGAAGAGAATACCAAATATAAAGAAAGGATAGAAAATATATGACAAATATATTTTTGACAACAGAAGATAAAATTCAATTACTTGGAATTTTGATTACAGTGGTTTTGACAGTCATAGGTGGGTTATATGCAGTGCTCACCAATACGAAGAAATATGAATTAACAGAAGAATATAAGCGTGAATTATTGGCATGGTATAGTGATGTGGTAGAAATAATGATGCTGGTAATACATTATGCAGAAACAAAAAAGTGGCGAAATCATCCGAACAGGGTAGAAATTCTGGCGAAAATTTCTTTGTTGGCAGAATGTGGACGATTTTACTTTCCAAACATCAATGAAAAAGAAGGATACGGAAAAGAAAAACCAGCGGCATATCAAGGGGTTCGTCATATTGTATTAGAGTTTGTTTTGTTTTTTTATGAAGAAATAAAAACTGCGGAAGAACCAGACTTGAATAGACTTTGGAAATTAGAGAGAGGATTTACGTCTTATGTATTTCAGGTAATCAATCCGCCCAAAAGAAATAAAACATACTCTAATTATTTGCAGATCAATTTAAAAGAAAACGAAACGTTAGGAGAGTATTTGCAAAAAAATGAGAAAGAAAAAGAAACTTTTTTTGGATAGAGAAAAGGAAACAAAACAAGGAAGAATGAAATTACCCCACCTTGTTTTGCATGCAAATATATGAGAAAGTGTTTTTAAGAGTGTATATTTGAAATGACACCACAGGCGATTTTCGCTCCGGCATTGCCTGCTGGCTGGGTGGTAAAGTCATCCGGTTGCCTGTGAATGATCACAGTTTTGCCGATGACATCTGAAACAGCAAAACGATTTGTAAAGACTGCGCCCCATGCGTATCCGTCATTGCCAAACAGCGGCGGAAGATCACCTGCGTGTGATGGATGGGGGCAGTCTTTTGGATTATCATGGGTACCGGCATCTGCAAAAGGGTCAGTCTCATTGCCGGTACAGCTGTCTCCATCATGAATGTGCATGGCAAAGATGGCAGGATCACAGGAGTCCTGCTCTATGGGCAGTCCGGTGATCTGTGCCACTACAAATACACCGTCTCTGCGCTGATAAAACAGGACTTGTCCCTCAATATCCGGGAATGCATCAGAACCATGGATCAGTGCAGCTCCATTGGGGGTTCTGGCAGAAAGCCAGGCAAAACAGGCATCCGCAGTACAAATAGAATCAGACATGGATGACTCGCTTTCTAAGCACTTGCCAAATATTTGGAAGCGCTTGCATATTATGCTTTCAGAATAGCATATGCACAAAACAGGCAAACAGATTCATTGCAATTCCCCTGTGGTCATGTTATACTTTTCGTATGTGCAAGAGTGAGGCAGATTGCAGATGCACAGAGATGGGAATTGTAGAATGAGAATCAAAAAGTGAGGAGAAGCAGATGCAGGTAAAGATTTTTTCAGATGGTTCTGCCAGAGGAAATCCGGATGGACCGGGCGGGTACGGAACCGTATTGCAGTATATAGATTCCAAGGGAAATCTCCATGAAAAGGAGCTTTCTGCCGGCTATGTGCGTACCACCAACAATCGTATGGAATTGCTGGGCGCCATCGCAGGGTTAGAAGCATTGGTGCGCCCCTGTCAGGTGGATCTGTACTCGGATTCCCAGTATCTGGTGAAAGCATTCAATGACCATTGGATCGATGGGTGGATCAAGAAAGGCTGGAAACGGGGCAAAAATGAACCGGTCAAGAATGTAGACCTGTGGAAACGACTGCTCAGCGCAATGGAACCCCATCAGGTGACCTTCCACTGGGTGAAAGGACATGCAGGGCATCCAGAAAATGAACGGTGTGATCAGTTGGCTACCAGTGCGGCAGATGGAGAAAATCTGCTGGTAGATGAAGGAGTGTAGATGTCTTTTGTTCAACAGATTGAATTTTCGTGCAAACACAAGTGAAATTGGACGAAAAATGAGAGGTGTTTAGGCAATTGTGAAACTCTTTGAGTAGACCAAAAACAGCCTGTACATGATGAAAGGCGTTCGGTATCATAGTTTCGCAATTACCTAAATCAGAGGTGTTGGATGAAAGGAACTGGAATAAGAAACGGGCGGAGGTACAAAGGATGACCAAAAATCAGAAAGTGGTAGCGGTCAAAAGTGCTTTTTTTCTATTAAAGTGTGCAGTCAATCCAGTAGAATCAGTGGAAGAATTTCTGCTCAATGCGCTGGGAGAGGGCTTGGATGTTACGGCAGATTATGTGACCGATCAAATCCAAGATGGGTATCTGGCAAAAGGAGCCAAAGTGGTGCATGCCATTTTGACAGATCCTGTATTAGAACAATTATATGTTCCGCAAGCACAATATGATTTAGTGCGCCATTCCATCTGTGATATGATGCAGCAATCCAGAATCGATGTAGAATTGTTAGAGTCTTGTCAGTATGATGTGAAAAAAGCAGTAAAGACAGTGATTGATGTTTATCAGAAAGAACATCCAATGGATTTTGAATCACGACAAGTGCTCTATTTGGAAAATGGATTGCAAAAAATCATGGATGTTTTGATAAAGGAAATTGCGGCTAAGCCAGATACTGTAATTGGACTTTTGCAAAAAATGGAACACATCAGTGATACTGTGCAGGTGCAAGGGACAGAATTAGAGCGCATGCGTTATCAAGTACAGGAGCTTCAGCAGGAATTCAAGGCGATGAAAATCCAGCAGAAGCAGTCCAGTTCTGCTTATCAGTTGCGTCCGGATATGAAAAAGGCATATGCAGACAGGTGGACAGAGCGAATGTTTCTGCATCGGGATGATGACAATGACCGGAATCAGAATATCACCTTGAAAAATATCTATCAGCTGCCTTCTTATAAAATGAGAGAAGACGATTGCTTTGATCTGCACCATCGCTTGGAACAATTTGTTTCCGAAACAGAATATGAAAAGCGGATGTTACTGGTACTGGGGCAGCCGGGAAGCGGCAAAAGTACGCTGATTACATATTTGTTGAACAAGTGTATTGCAAATTGTGATAGAGAGATTCTGGTGTATCAATTTGCAAAGTTAAAACAGGTGGATTGGGCAAGTGATCCAAAACAGGCCTTATTGAATGCACTGAGGGCAGATGATGTCACAGACTTTAGCGGAAAAGTGCTGATCCTGGACGGATTTGATGAAATATCCGTTGGTGGAAGCAGAGAACGTATTTTAGATCGGTTATATGATGATATTGCAATGGATTATAGTGTTGAGGATTTTTCGTTATTGATCACTTGCAGGGAACATTATATCACTGGTAAGACAAAATGTGATCAAATCTTTCTGAATCCGTTTACAGAACAACAAATCGGTAAATTTTGCAGTACATATTGGAATGCGTTTGGCGTGACAAAAGAAGATCCGGAGGCATTGCAGGAGCGGTTTTGTGAAAAGAAAGCGATCATGGGCATTCCCCTCCTCTTATATATGACATTGACACTGGATATTACCATAGAGAAAGATACGTCCTATGTGGATATTTACGATAAGATTTTTGCAATCGATGGTGGGATTTATGATCGATGTATTACAATATTGATTAAAAATGAAGAAATAAGAAAATATTTCGAAGCCAGTCATCGTGTTGCAGGGGAGATGAAACAACAGTTGCATCGGATTTCCAAAGAGATTGCATTGTATATGCTGGAATATGAACCGGAGACAGCGTCTATCCCCAAAGAGGCGTACGAACAAATCGTAGAATGTGTCCAAAGAGAAGAATTGAAAATAATTGAAAGAAACATTCCCATTAGCTTTTATTTAAAAAAAATTGCGAAACAAATAGATGGAGTAGATACAGAACAACTGAAGTTTATTCATCGCTCCATGTATGAATATTTTGTAGCGGTGGCAGTCTGTGATGAGATCGTAGATCAAACAGGACGATTGATTCAACAAGGCAATGAAAGAGAGATGATTAACCGTTTAACACTAGTATTGTGCAGAAGGCAGTTTTCAGATGATAGCAAACAATATCTGGAATACCGGGTACAAAAGCATATTTTTGCCAACAATCAAGCTAGCAGAGATCAGTGTGCAGACTGGTGGAGAAAGGTATCCGATACCATGCTGGCGGAAGGAATTGTGATGAAAGAAGTGCCGTTTTGGGATTGCGCAGAAAAACAAGCCATTGGATTTTTGAATTTCATTCCGTTGATGCGAGGGATTTTGGCAGGCTGTAAGCAAAAATGCCCGTATCAAATTGGCAGTGTAGAAAGAATCGGGAAGAATATTCGAAATGCAAACACAATGGAAAATAGATATGATGAAGAAATAATAGATTTGGCTTTTATAAATTTGATCAGAGCCGATTTGAGAGGAGTTGATTCGCGCAGAGCCGATTTGAGAGGAGCTGATTTGATCAACGCCGATTTGAGAGGAGTTGATTTGCGCAGAGCCGATTTGAGAGGAGCTGATTTGATCAACGCCGATTTGAGAGGAGCCGATTTGAACGGAACCGATTTGAACGGAACCTATTTGAACGGAGCCTATTTGATTAGAGCCAATTTGATCAGAGCCCATTTGATCGGAGCCCATTTGAGCGGAGCCGATTTGAGAGGAGCCGATTTGAGAGAAGCCAATTTGAGCGGAGCCGGTTTGAGCGGAGCCGATTTGAGAGGAGCCGATTTGAGAGAAGCCAATTTGAGCGGAGCCGGTTTGAGCGGAGCCGGTTTGAGCGGAGCCGATTTGAGAGGAGCCAATTTGAGCGGAGCCGGTTTGAGCGAAGCCGATTTCACAGATGCAAATGTAGAAGGCGCCAATTTTACCGATGCAATTGGCATAGAATCTTGTATTGGTCTGGACTTGACCTAAAGTATGTTCCAGCTTCCCTATTTCATCTATCACATGCTTTTTAGAGCAAACAGAAAAGGAGTTACCTATGACTTTTGATTTACACAACATACCAACTTTGGGCATTGCCGGCAATTTCACCGGTCATTTAGAGCAGGCTGGAGAAGCCAGAGACTTTACCAACGTACAGGTGGCGGAAGCAAATGCACCCAAGGCGGTGTTCCCTACCTATCTGCCGGGTGCAGAAGGGGCAGAGGGCGTGCCGGACTTTTTGGGCACTTTTCCGTTCCATGAAAGTCAGATTGTCTTTCCGGAGGGGGTAGAGAAGTTACAGATTGAGCCGGAATGCGCCATTGTATTGGATGTGGTCTGGGAAGATGGGCAGGTGGTGGAACTGAACCCCCTGGCATTTGGAGCATCCAATGACTGTTCCATCCGCAAGGAAGGAGTGCGCAAGATCAGCCAGAAGAAGAATTGGGGGGCTTGCAGCAAAGGCTTTGCCGAAAAACGACTGCCCATTGACCGGTTTGCCAAAGGCGGTATCTTAGACGACTATCGGATTGCCAGCTTTCTGGTGCGGGATGGTCAGGTGCATGCCTATGGAGAAGACAGTGCAGTCAGCGATTACAGTTACATCTATGAAAAGCTCCTTGCCTGGACGGTGGACAAGCTGAATCACCAGCAGGATGCAGGACCGGCAGAGCCCATTCAGGCATATTTGCAGGCAATCGGTTGTCCGTCCCGGATCATGATTTCCATCGGCGCCACCCGGTACACGGAATACGGGGAGCACAATTTCCTGCAAAGCGGTGATGAGGCAGTGGTGGTGCTGTATCCGGGGGATCGGTATACAAAAGAACAGATTGCAGAACTGGTGGCACAGGGAGATGTGGAGAGAGAAGATGTGTCTGTGCTGAGCCAGGCGGTGGTGTTTAAAAAATAACTATAGGAAAAACGTAAAAGGAGGAAATGAAGTGCCCGGTAATATTAAAGTATATGATTTGTTAATTTCATGCCCATCTGATATCTCAGAATATATTGAAGTATTGGAAAGCGAGGTGTATCATTTTAATAATCTTTTTGGAAGATCTAACAATATAATCTTAAGACCGAGACATTGGTCAAAAGATGCATATTCACAATTTGGTGCTAATCCTCAAGAGTTACTTAATAGACAAATCGTTGATTCTTCGGATTTGGCGTTAGTGGTATTTTGGACGAGATTTGGTACTCCTACGGAAAATTATGGATCAGGAACAGAAGAAGAGATCGAGAGAATGCTTTCTCAGAAAAAACAGATATTTTTATATTTTCTTGATAAACCCATTTCACCTTCAAAAATCAATCAAGAGCAGTATCAAAAGATACAATTATTTATGGAAAAGTATAAAAATAAAGGCGTTTTTTTTATAGTATCAGACGAAAAAGAGTTAGCAAATAAATTTAGAGAAAATTTAGAACTTTATTTTGATAGCATAATTAGAGGTCCCCAATTCAGAAAAAAAAATAATAAAAAAGAGATTCTTTGGGTAAATGATCGACCTGAAAATAATGTTTATGAGCGACAAATTCTTGAACAATATGGTTTGAATTTTACACTGGCGCTGTCTACACAACAGGCACTACATAGTATGGAATATGGTGAGTTCGCTCTTATAATTTCTGATATGAAAAGAAAAGAGGGGGAACAAGAGGGGTATGTTTTGTTGGAACAAATTCGTAAAAAGGATAAAGACATTCCGTTTATTATTTATGCAGGCTCAAGTAAGCAAGAATATATTATTGAGTCAAAGAAAAAGGGAGCGCAAGGTTGTACAGGTAAGCCGGATGAATTGGTTGAGCTGGTAATAAAGAATTTGTTGAATTAATATATCGTTTGTATCTTGTTTTAGAAAGGTGTTTACAGTGGTTCTGACCATCTACTGAATCTGTACAATGGGGATGTTGTGATATAATATTGTTGTAACACCTTGACCTAATAAGATATAATCTTAAGAGGAAGGAAGGTATATTACAAATGAACCGACACTATGAACCAGAATTCAAGAAAAAGATGGTTCGTCTTCATCTCGAAGATGGAAGA
>JAFTGN010000051.1 GCA_017457865.1 Lachnospiraceae bacterium
CCTGTTCCAGTATCTTCTGTTTCTTCTCTGCCGTCAGACTTGCCAAAAACAGCACGCCCAGAAGTCTGAGAACAGGATGGGAGCCTCTCTGTTCTTCTGTCTCTTTGTCAAGACATAACAGCACTACCGTCAAATCCATGCCAGAATATATTTCTCTGCCAAGATACGCTTACACGCCGCATCATAAGCAGCCTTGGCGCCTGCTGTCTGCAACTTCTGTGATATGGTTGTCTGCGTACGTCCTCCTCTATTCCCCTATTTTATCCCCAGGTAACACAACAATTGTGATACCATCATTATACATCTGTTTAGATATTATGTCTATTTATTTTTATGTTGACTTTTTATAAAGTATCTCACAACTGGTGTATTTTTTGGCCCTTGCCATACAATATGTTTCACAATCGGCATGATTTGTAATTTACAATTGATAAAAGTGATTGGTACAACAGATTGGTTGTTGAGAAAATGAAGGATTGGCAGAAAAAGGTCTAAATAATCAAATGTTCTCTTGATTATTCAGACCTTTTCTTTCTACTTGTATTTAACTTTTATTTATGCAGATTTTGCCAAATATACCCAATGATCTAACGATTTTGTTAAGTCCAAACATCCACTTTCATTCATCAATGCTACATACTTCTTTGCTGTTTCAAATTTCATTTTCTCTACTACATATACCCTTCCAGACATAGTATAGATATACAAAGTTGCTTTTTTAAATGGACTGGGATACCATCCTGTATCCAAACATACTTCTGTTACATTCTCTAATACACAATATTGCACATGCCTTTGTGAAACCACCAAAAATAATGCTCTCATAATAAGCCACCTTTCCCTTTAAATTCAAGTCTCGTGAGTCATTCTTCAAAATACTTCACATAGATTTTTCCGAATATTTCATTTCTAAATATTCATTTACATAAAGCATTCTTACTATTATTTCACCCACATAAGTGGAAACAAGAGAACATTATATACAAGGTGCAAAAGAAAAAAGTTTTTTTGACAATCACTATATTTTTTGATATAATAATTCTTGTACAGTTCGTTAGACCTTGGTCTAATGTTCTCTAAAGGGTCAGGTATTGCCAGTACCTGATCCTTTTTTCTAAGAATAAATTCTTTAGATTTATTATATCAAGAGATTCACCACACGTCAAGTCTCTCTAAACTAAATCGTATTACAATATTTCAAATTCTATTTTGTTTTTTTCAAATTTTGTTTTCTTATTTTTGATTTTTTTCTATTCAATAACCATATTTTTTTCTATTTCTAAATTTCAAAACAAAATTTGTTATTTTTGAATCAATATTTGCACAAAGAGAATTTACAACATTATTATTTTTCTAACCATTTCTCTATATCTCATTTTCTTTTGATATTATTTCAAAAAATATTTGTAAAAATATTCCAATTATGTTATAATTAAATTAGAATTCTAAATAATTTTTATCCATTTTTACAATCTATTGTAAAATACAATTGTACAATACACTATGTTTAATCACGAGGAAAGGAGTTTTTATGGCAGACCAATCTATTGATCAATTTGAATCAGAAACACATCAAATTTTTATTCATAATTTCAAAAACTTTATTAAAAAAGAACATTTAACCCAAAAACAACTTGCTATGAAAATAGGAGTTTTGGATTCCACAATATCTAACTGCAATCACAAATTACCTAGTTTGGATTTTTTATTAAAATTAAAACGCTGTTTTCCAGATATTTCTTTAGACACATTCTTATTTGGTGAAATTTCCCCTGAAAGTTCATTTGAGATTTACCCTGAAACTTCCTTTTCAATTGAAAGTTTAGAAAAATTTTTCGGCATCTACTACTTATACTACGTCGATACAAGTAAAAAAATCTCGTCCAAAGAACAAGATTCTACAGATTTCATGCTCAAAACAGGGCTTTTGTATGTATATCATGATCCACTTATAGGAAATGTGGAAAAAGCCACTTGTCTTGCTGTTTTCGGTCTGAAAAGAAGAGATGAAGCCGAAGAAATTCGAGAAAAAATTGCACAATTTCAATCTCTCAGCGGTGTTCTTGACTTTGTTAGGTTTTCTTATCCATATAACTTATACACAGGAACATTCAGCTTGTCACAAACTCATATTTTTATTTCTTTAAAGCAAGACCACGACAACAAAGATAATTCACTTATCGTTCTGCACCGTCCAGAATTGAAAAAACCCCAATATATTGGTGGTCTAGGTACCATAAACTCTGCCTCTAGTGGTCGACCCTCCGACCCGGTAGTGCAACTCATTGGGTTATCCAGAGAAAAATTATATCTTACAGACGAAGAGGTTAAAAAACTTTTACAATTTTCACCCCCAAACATCAACTTCAACGATGAAGCTGCTGAAATCCTTACACTAGTCCAAAAATTATATGAAAAAAAATCTACTTTACCGGACAAGCATACATCTGAAAATGATACCGTCGTTTTGCAGAAATATCTTCCTGATATTATTGAATCAAGATTAGGATTGCTTTTAACAAAAAATATTGAATCCAACGTACTCTGTTATGGAAAAGTCCATAACACTATGGATAATGCATGGTATCATGCATTAAACAATTCAGCTGAAAAAAGAAAAAAGGAGGACACAGAATATGAAGAAAACATTTGGTAACCTAATCGAACTTGTAAAAAAGCATCATATTTTAAAGCCAGATGACATGAATCAATTCAATAATGCATTTAATTTCTTAGAAGAATGTAAAAAAAGAACCAATTACAACACAGAACATGCTCTTTCCGTGGCTTTTTATATTGCAGAATGCCGCTTTAATTATGACACCGTAATTGCTGCACTTTTACACGAAATTCCTCTAAATGAAATCAAACCACGCTTTCACAAAACTATACTAAAAACTTTAGAATCTTATCACGACATTCGAGGGAAATTTAAAAAAATCCAAAAAAAATATGAGCTCACTGGAAATTACGAATCCTTTCTTCCTCTAGATTTAGATTTATACAGTTTTTATATCATAATAGCAGATGAGTTGAAAGCACTGCAAGATTCTCAAAAATATACCAAAGACGTTTTGTTACAGGCAAAATATGCCCGTGAAATTCTAGTTCCACAAGTCCAAAAAATCCAAGCCTACAAGATTGCAGATGAACTATTAGATGCTTGCCTCAATATAGAAAATCATGCTATTTATACCGCAATTACAAAAAAAATTGCCCAAAAAAAATTATATGGAAAATATTATCAACACGAGCTTTTAAAAAAAATGGAATTTTTTTCAATCCACATAATCAGGCAATCTCCCCTTCACTCCAAAGGGATCAAAGTTATATTAAATATTTTAATATAAACGACCGTGCGCTTTTCAGCATTTATCGATACATCCATAAAAAACGGCCTCAAACAAAATCCGATTTTATAAGACTATTACAAAATAGTAACCTTGCCATGTACGATATTACACTAATCATCAACGATGATATACATAAAGAATCTACACTTTCTCCTATTGATATTTTTTTTCACTATTTCCATATTTATTCAAAAGAGCTTGGACTTTTTATACTAGATTATTGCAATACCACGCATAAAGATTCTTCTTATTTTATGTTATGTGATACAATGAACAACTTATACCGTTTTTTCGTAAAAACCGAAACTGACTATTCTTATTACTTATTCGGTGATATTATAGACAACGATAAAAATGTATTTATTTTCCACAATCCCGAAAACAAAATTAATGTTTTTAAGGATGATGGTGCTTGCACAACAATGCCAGTAGGATCAACCGTACTGGATTTTGCATTCAAACTCCACGAGGATATTGGTTTATCTTTCGATTATGCACTTTTAAACAACAACACGGAACACATACCTGCGCACACACAATTAAATCAAGGAGACGCAGTCAAAATTGTCCAAAAAGATGACTATTCTGCCGAAATACAATGGTTTCGATATGTCAAAAATCCAACTTCAGTTAACTCTCTTATTAAATATTTTGCTAAAGAGTTATCCAGACTAAAACAAGATAAAGAAATCACCATTACCACAGAAGATGGATTACCTACCCGAATTGCCAATGGCGCAACTGCACTAGATGTCGCCTTTCAAATTCATGAAGATTTAGGATTGCATTTTTCCTATGCTTTAATTAACGGAAAAAAGAAACATATGCCCGCACACACATTATTAAGAGATGGCGATTATGTCATTATCAAAAAAGCCAACAATGTATCGCCCGATTTGCAATGGTTTGGTTATGTAAAAACAAGATATGCTGTCAAACGTCTCATTCAGTATTTCAAAAAAAAATATAACTATTTCAATTGACCCTATTCAATTCATAATCCCTCTTTCATGCAGACGTGCTGGCACGCATCTGCTATGTATTAGACTGCACCCCCGGTGATATCATAGAATATACACCGGGTCAGCAAACCGAGGTGTGACCACTTGCAAACCGATATTAGATAAGATATACTATTAGGGAATTGCGAAGCTTTTTTCAAGACAAAGGATGACCCACATCTTAAACTTACAGGAAAGGGCATTCTGCATCACAGTTTCGCAATGACCTATCAACCTTTTTGAATCCACGGGGCATATCCTGCCCCCTACAGTGTATATAGACAATTGCGAAACTCTTTGATATAGAGTAAAAACAGCCTGTACATCAGAAATTTTTCACTAAAAAACTCTGTGGAATGCCGGTACTTTATTTTTTGAGCAATAAGCGATAAAAAATATTAGTACCGTTGCATGGAACCGAAGCGAGAGCGTGTTTTTTAGTAAAAATTTTGATGAAAGGCGTTCGGTATCGTAGTTTCGCAATTGTCTACTACAGTGCATACGAATGGAGGATTTCCCATGTATCATATTAATTTTTCCGACCCCATTGCCATCCACTTTATCGGCATCGGGGGCATCAGCATGAGTGGTCTGGCTTCCATTCTGCTGACAGAAGGCTTTACGGTATCCGGTTCCGATGCCCAGGCTTCTGCCCTGACAGAGGAACTGACCAGACAGGGCGCAGTGATTTATTACGGCCATCAGGCATCCAATCTGTCCGATCAGGTGCAGGCGGTAGTCTATACCGCCGCAGTGAAAGAGGATAATGTAGAGATGCAGGCTGCCAGAGAACGGGGCATCCCGGTGCTGTCTCGAGCAGAGTTACTGGGACAGCTGATGTGCAACTATCAAAATGCCATCGGCGTATCCGGTACCCACGGTAAAACCACCACCACTGGTATGCTGACAGAGGTACTGCTGGCGGCGGATACCAACCCGACCATCTCCATCGGCGGCATCCTGCCTACCATCGGCGGCAACATCCGGGTAGGCGGTTCCGATGTATTCGTCACAGAGGCATGTGAATACACCAACAGCTTCTTAAGCTTCCAGCCCAATATGGAGATTATTTTGAACATTAAGGCAGATCATCTGGACTTCTTCAAGGACATTGACGACATCCGCCATTCCTTCCACTTGTTTGCGGAAAAGTTAGGGAAGGACGGACTGCTGGTGATCAACGGTGACATTGATGATCTGCCAGCATTTTTAGAAGGGTTAGACTGCCGCATCCAGACTTTTGGCACTGTACCGGAGGCCAATGACTACAGCGCCGCAGACATTACCTATGATGACTTCGGCTGTGCGTCCTTTACGGTGCTGCACCGGACAGAAGAAGGCATCGCCTCCATGGGTCAGGTCACCCTGCATGTGCCGGGCATCCATAACGTATACAATGCCCTGTCTGTGGTGGCACTGTGCCGTGCCATGGGATTGTCTATGGAACAGATTGCCGCAGGCCTGTCTGCTTTTACCGGAACCAACCGCCGTTTCCAGAAAAAGGGCGAGATTGGCGGGGTAACCATCATTGACGATTACGCCCACCATCCGGATGAGATTGCCGCCACCCTGGCAGCGGCAAAGAATTATCCGCACAGAAAGATCTGGTGTGTGTTCCAGTCTCATACCTATACCCGGACCAAGGCACTGATGGATGAATTTGCCCAGACCCTGTCTGCCGCAGATGCAGTGGTACTGGCCGACATTTATCCGGCCAGAGAAACCGACAATCTGGGCATCTCCGCACAGGATTTACAGGAAAAGATCGCTGCACTGGGTACAGAAGTGTACTACTTCCCGTCCTTTGATGAAATTGAAAATTTTTTACTGGAAAATTGTATCAACGGTGACTTGTTGATAACTATGGGTGCGGGAGACATTGTGAAAGTTGGAGAATCGCTGCTTGGCAAGTAGTTATCCACAATATCCACAGATTTATCAACAGTTTTGGCTGTTGGAATCTGTGGATTTTTTTGTGCATAACAGACCTGCTCCCCCTGTGTCAAAACCCCTTGTCATACAATGGAAATTTACACATTCTGTCGCAAAAACTGCCACTTTTTCCACATCATCCACAATATCCACAGGCTTTTCCACAACGCCTCCTGTGGATTCCCCCGCACTTTCCAAAAAAATCAAAGTGTGTTATACTGATTTTACTGCCGGAGAGGGGTAAAGTCCGGCCTGATTTGTAACTATTGAAAGCAAAGCAAATTTGAAAAATGGGGATGACTATGAGCAAAATACATGTGACAAATGCAATGTTACCAGACGCAATTCTGCTGCCTGGTACTTTTATCAACCAATATATGACCAGTGCCAGCGGAGAATTCGTGAAGATTTATATTTATCTGTTTTACTCTGCCGGACAGGGACGTTTTCTGGACTTGTCTGCCATTGCAGACCATCTGCTGTGTACAGAAAGCGATATTCTCCGTGCGCTGAAATACTGGGAGGCCCAGGGGATCCTGTCTCTCAACTGTGACGAAAAAGGACAGCTGGAGGAACTGGTCTTTGCAGATGTGACCGCTACTCCTCAGTCTGCCTCCTTAAATGTACGCAATCTTTCCAAAGAGGCTTCTGACCGCACCCATGCCTATACGGAAAAGATAACAGCCAGACAGGAAGCTTTCGTAGAACCCACATCTGTCGACAAGTCTCCTTCTACAGAAACCCGTGTGACCAGACAGAAGGAAGTTCCCACAGCAGTTTCTGCCATTTCTCTGGAACACAATGCAGAGTTTCAGGAACTGTGCTTCCTGGCACAGACTTACATGAAGAAGACATTAACCTCCAGAGATACCCAGCGCCTTGGCTACTGGTATCAGCTGTACAATGGTTCTTACAGTATCATCGAATATCTGTTAGAGTACTGTGTGGAAATCGGACATGCCAACTTCAACTACATGGAAAAGGTGTTGCTCAACTGGCATGAAAACGGCTATTCCACTGTGGCAGAAATCAAGGAGCATGGACAGGCACACAACATCATCACCTACAAGGTCATGGGAGCCTTTGGACTCCAAAACCGCAATCCCGGTGTGAAAGAAGCCGACTTCATCAAAAAGTGGTATCAAACCTACAGATTCCCCATCGACATGATCGAACTGGCATGCGAGAAAACACTGTCTGCCATCCAGAAGCCCAGTTTTGAGTACACCGACACCATTCTCACTGCCTGGCACAAAAAAGGACTGAAAACCCGCAAGGCAGTAGAAGAATCCGAGGCCGAACACAAGAAGAAAGAGGCCGAAACCAAACAGACCCAGTCTGCCCAGACAAAACAGACCCGGAAAAACACCACCGCCAACAACAAATTCCACAACTTCGACCAGCACGACACCGACTACAATCAGCTGCTGTCCGACTACTATGGTGTGAAATTACAGTAATTGGCAGTTATTTGCAAAACTATTTTATAGAGACAAAGAACAGCCTGTACATCAGAAATTTATATTTATAGGGCTGGAATTAACGTCTGTTTACGTACTGGCAAGGAAGGCAAATATGTCTTAAGAAGGCTCTTGTAGAAGCCGGCACTTTGTTTTTTGAGTAATATATCATATTACGATAAAAAACATTAGTGCCGCTGCATTCTACACGAAGCGAGAGCGTGCCTTCGAAAGACATATTGCGTACGAAGACAGTACGTATAGATACCTACCTGCCCTACAAATATAAATTTCGATGAAAGGCGTTCGGTGTCATAAAGTTTTGCAAATATCTGCCTTTACAGCAGAAAGGAGCCCATCTATGCCTTTGACCAATGCACAATATGACACGCTGATGCGAACATACCATGAACGGCAGCAGTTTCATATGCAGGAGCTTGCCCGCAGGCAGGAGGAGATCGCCGCACGGATTCCCCGGATTGACGAACTGGACAGGCAGGTGCATGAAATTGCCGCTGCCCATGCCCGCAGGCGCATCGAAGGGGATCTGACTGCTTCTGCCAGTCTCCACAAACAGCTGGCAAAGCTGAAAGTAGAGCGGGAAACCCTTCTGGCATCTGCCGGTTATCCGGTGGATTATCTGGAACGGCAATACGACTGCCCCGACTGTAAAGACACAGGCTACATCGGCAATGAGAAGTGCCACTGCTTTCACCAGGCAGCGGTGAATCTGCTGTACAGCCAGTCCAATCTCCAAAGCCGCCTGCTGACAGAAAACTTTGATGCACTGGATGTTTCTCTGTATTCTCAGGAAATCCACCCTTCCTTAAACAGGAGCATCCGGGATTACATGGAAGAAGTGGTTGCCTACTGCCGCAAGTATGCGGAAACGTTTGGCACGCACCATGAAAACATCCTGTTTACCGGCATGACCGGTGTAGGCAAGACGTTTCTTTCCAACTGCATTGCCAAAGCAGTCTTAGACCAGTGTCATTCTGTGGTCTATCTGACTTCCATTCAGTTGTTTGAGATTTTCTCCCGCAGTACCTTTGCACAGGATGGTGTAGACACCGACATAGACCGCTATATTTTAGAAAGCGAACTGCTGATCATTGATGACCTGGGAACAGAACTGTACAACAGTTTTACCACCAGCAAATTATTTTACTGCATCAATGAACGGCTTTCTGCCGGTAAAAATACGATTATTTCCACCAATGTGAACCCAGCTGAACTGCGGGACATCTATTCGGAGCGCATTGCCTCCAGACTGCTTGGATACTATCATCTGATTCCACTATTTGGAGAAGACATCCGGATTCAGAAAAAGTTCCATCGACCTTGACTTGCGAGGGAAATTGCATTACACTTTTACTGATTGATACAGAAAACCGGAGCATATGATGGCATGCCCCTTTGTGGGATACGATATAGTATGTTCCGAGATGAGGTTTTTTATGAGATACGATGAAACAATATTACAAACCATTCCTGTTGGCCCTCTCGGACTGGTTCCACTGCGCAGCAGTTCCGAGTTTGGAAGATTAGTAGATGCCCAGCTAAAAGCATGGAGAAATGACCGTCTGGCAGAAACCCCTGAGGTAGAAAAACTTCCGGGTTATATGCTGGATTCTTATATTGTGGATGCAGGCACCCCCCGATTTGGTTCCGGTGAGGCAAAGGGCGTGATCAACGAATCTATCCGTGGCAAGGATTTGTATTTTCTTGTGGATATCTGCAATTACAGCATCACCTACTCTCTCAGTGGTCATGTGAATCACATGAGCCCTGACGACCATTTTCAGGATCTAAAGCGTCTCATTGCCGCTAGCAGCGGGCATGCCAGACGAATCAATGTAATCATGCCATTTTTATATGAAAGCCGTCAGCACAAGCGTACCTGTAGGGAATCCTTAGACTGTGCCATGGCATTACAGGAACTGGTGCGCATGGGCGTTTCCAATATCATCACCTTTGATGCCCACGACCCACGTGTCCAGAATTCCATCCCAAGAACCGACTTTGAAACAGTTCCCTGTACTTACCAGTTCATCAAAGCACTGCTCCATGCAGTACCGGATTTGGTCATCGACAAGTCTCAAATCATGGTCATCAGCCCGGATGAAGGGGGAATGGGACGTGCAGTGAAGCTTGCCAATTATCTGGGGGTGGATATGGGTATGTTTTATAAACGCCGGGATTATACCCGCATTGTCAACGGCAAAAACCCCATCATTGAGCATCAGTTTTTGGGAACGGATGTGGCAGGAAAAGATGTGTTGATCATTGATGACATGATTTCTTCCGGTGACAGTATGATTGACGTGGCAAAAGAATTAAAGAGCCGCAAAGCAAGAAGGGTATTTGCCTTCTCCACCTTTGGTCTGTTTACCAATGGTCTTGCCAAGTTTGACTCTGCTTATCATCAGGGTATCATCGACAAAGTATTCACCACCAATCTGGTCTACCAGACACCGGAACTGCTGTCCAGACCATACTATGTGAATGTGGATTTGAGCAAATATGTGGCTTTAATCATTGATTCTCTGAATCATAACATTTCACTCCACCAGTTGTTGTCCCCTACAGACCGGATCAACCGGCTGTTGACAGCACACGAACAGACCTAACAAAAAAGACGATTCTTCATGAAAAGAATCGTCTTTTTTACTTTATTATGACTGGCTGTCAGAAAGATAGGTCATAAATCTGCTGCCATGCTCTGCAAAGAATGCCTCTGCATCTTCCATTGTCATCATATATTTATCCTGCATTCCATCATATAATACCACATGGCTGGTATCATATCCTATGAGCAGCACTGCCGTATGTTCTCCTGTCACTGCCAATACCGGTGAACCAGTATTAAGGTAGTAAAGCAGCCAGGATACCTGACTTCCCTGCAGGTCACAGAATTTGCTGTTCAATTGGTTTTCCAGAACCGCCTCCGGTGTCTTACCAGCCTGCAGCTGTGCTTCTACTTTGTATCGACGCACCTGATCCTGCTCCAGCAGGATTTTCATGCAAGTGGCAAGGGTATCTTCTTCTGTTTCCGCTTTCAGTTCCTCAATGGGCAATGTCACATACAAATCACGCAACTCCTTGTTCCAGCATTGTCTCATGTCTGCGTCTCGGACCACACCTGCCATATCCACGACTGCTCCAATGGCTTCCGATGCGGTATCACAGACTGCCAACAGCCTGCCTTCTCCAAATGCATAATACAATCCGGTTTCCGTCTGCTTCCATGTAATATTGGGAGTTTTCAGATTTTCCAGTACCAAAAGGGGTAATGCATCTGATACACTGTACCGACTCAATCCCAGTGAGGTAGTCCCTTCGATGACCGCCTCTGTCAGTTTCTGTCCAGTCACCCGTTTGGCAATGTTTGCATAGACTCCAGTGGTGACTTTTTGACTGGATAGCAGCTTTTCCCTGCCAGTCTCCCGATACACTCCATCTACCTCTTGTCCCATGGTCATGGCAATATAATTGTCATAGGTATCAATCTGGAGAATTTTCCGCTCGTCATCGGTGTACTCCCGTACCAACTCTCCTTCTGGACTGATGATGCAAACCCGATCACATGGATCCACCACGCTGCCATCTGCCGTCTTGCCTGTCTCTCCTGATTCATTGACCCCATAAACCAAATCTGACTCAATAAATCCAGCCAGCACCACAGTTCCTTCTTTTGGGAAGATATCTCTGATTTCTCCAGTGTCCATGTTCAGCTCACAGATCACTTCCGACTGTTCCTGACCGTTACCGGTTTCCCATGCCATCCGGTTCCCGGCAGGATTCACACAATAATGCCCCTTTCTCAGTTCATCCTGCACCACCTCTGACTTCCCGTCTGTCAGGGAAATCCGATATAGCACAGAACCAAGCAGCAAATAACATTGGTCTGCTTCATTGATATATGCCACATCACCAAAATGAGCTTCCAGAGTTTTTCCAAACTCCTCTACCGGCAAATAAAACAACAATTCCAATACCATTTTGTTGTTTGCTATAGTATGGGTTCCTTCTGTCTCTGTTTCTTCTGTATTATTTGTCTCTTCTGCATCTTCTGTTTCTCCCAGACTTTCTGTCTCTTCTGCGTCTTCTGTCTCTCCCAGACTTTCTGTCTCTTCTATGTCTTCCAGGCTTTCTGTCTCTTTTATTTCTTCCCCAGTCTCCTCTGTATGATACCGATAACACTGAATCTGGCAATCCCCTTCATATACACCGGCTGCCACATAGCCATACACCAGAAAATCCAGCGTTCCATCCTCTGTTGCCCGTATGATCTGCACTGCATAAGAGTCCTGCAGTCCATCCTGCCAGCCAAATACCTTTTGCAGATGCTTTTCCTTTGTATCCAGCAGCCACACCTGACCACCCTTTACAAATGCCAGATAGGTACCATTTTCACTTGCGGTCACATCGCTGTAATCTGCCCCCACACCCAAATAAATTCCATTTTCATGGAGATCGGCAGGTGCTGCCGTAAACTGTTCCGTCATATCTCTTTCATAGTCCAGAATGTAAATGTGTCCGTCTCTCACTCTGAGACAGAAGAATTCATGGACGTCAAACAAAGAACCTGTGTCGTCATCTGATTCTGACCGAATCTGATACTGGAAGGACAGGGAAATCTGGGTACTGCTCAGTTCCTGTATTCTGGTCTGCACCTCTCCCTGTATCTCAGGTGCCAGCGTCCCCCAGGTCAGCGCAGAAAATTTATTGTACAAATCTACATGAGACAAATCCTGATTGTCTCTGGACTGCCCTGTGAGAATATACGGCACCAGCACGGCCTCTGCCTGCTTTTTGTCAAATGTGGCATCGGAAAATATCCGGGCAAAGTCCATCAGCTGCACGATGTTTTCCTGCGGGCCACAATACAGTCTTGTATGGTAATACAATTCACCATATTCCTTTGTTTTCAAACCAATTTCCAACTGATACTCCTGTTTTTCTTCCAGTAGATTGGAAAAGGTCATCTCTACATGCAGTTCGCCTGTCTCTTCATCCGTCTCCCATTTTTTTACCTTACCTTCTTCCATCAATTTGCCATTGCCTGTGGCACGTACCCGGTAAGAAATACCGTTCACCTCTGCCTCATTCGGTGCAATTTGGAAAGAAAAGGTTCGTTCCACTGAAACCGGTGCGATGCTGTCCCAAAGAGATACAGTGCCCAGACGTTCTCTTGTTCCATACAAAGTATTGATGGGTTGTTTCTCCCACACAATCTGTACGATCGGCAATGTACCTGCTTCTGTCATTTCGGCATACACCGTCTCTGTCTCTGTATTCTCTCTGGGTCTTAAAAAATGCATTGCCGCCAGAGCAGCCAGAATGGTAGCCACAAATACCACTGCCACAATTCCGGTCTGCACAGGCGACCACTTTTTCTTCTTATTTGAATTGGTTGTAAATTTATACACTCTTTCTGCCAAAGTTCTCTCCTCTTTTTCAAATCCTGTTTTCTCTATTGTAGCCCGAATCCCCATAAACCACAACCGGAATTTTGCCGGGAACATGATTTTTCTGACGGCATCTGCTCAAATACCGGATCAAACATAACGGTTGCGACAGTTCCTTCTGTTGCACCTGCGTCTGTAAATCTCCTGAAACAGCAAAACCGGAATGATATCCTGAATCCAGCTGTGATCCGGCCTTGGCTGTGGGAATGGACGGGGTGGATGGGGTCTTGGCGGCGGGAATGGACGAGGTGGACGGGAACCGCCACCCGGTCTTCCTCCACCTCCCGGCCAGCTTCCGCCTCCCGGCCAGCCTCCACCGCCCGGTCTTCCTCCGCCTCCCGGCCAGCCTCCGCCTCCTGGTCTTCCTCCTCCGCATCCTGGGCAGCTTACAGTACGAAGGGATGTCTCATTCTGCCCCATTGATAAATTACTGATTTCCTCTTCTTCCAAAGTGTATAAATCCGTTGTCAACAAAGAATCTCCTTCCGGAGAAGAAAGGTCCTGCATAATCCGGCTGCCGATGGCACGGCACAGCTGTTCCATTGCCCAGGCATCCGGCTGCTCATCATAAATCATACTGCCATCATAATCCAATGCTTCACAGGCATCTTCTATATATCTCTCCAATATCTGTATCTTCTCTGGATAACGCTTCTTCCATTCTTCCAGTTCTCTTGCATACGGCTCTTCCTCATTTTCCCAGATACGGTCATTCTGCCCAGAAGACAATTCACTGACCCAGGCACCTCTTGTACTGCCCGGATAGAGTGCAGACATCATCCGATCCATGGGAAGAGGATTGCCGTCTGCATCCAGATACCAGGGACTGAACTCAGACTGATCCTTACTCTGTTCCATACAAATCCTCCATTCCTGTGCATATGCATCCCCGACCGATCCCTGTCCATCTGCTGCAAATGCCCGGACAATCGGACGGTTCCTACAATTTATCATATGAAAATAGTGCTGAACTGTTCTTGTATCATTGCATTTTGGAGGATGATATGTTATAGTTTTGGTAAATCTACAACGATTCCGTACCCTGCCAGAGAGAAATACGGAATCTTACAGTCAAACATTTGCCTTTTTCTGAAAGGAGGTCTTGTATGAATCAACCTACCCTGTACCGCAACCGTCTGATTCCCATGGAATCCATTCGTCTTGATGATGATGTCATCCTTTCCTGTACAGAAGAAGAAATCATCACTAGCTGGACTACCCTGCATCCCCGTTCAAACCTTGCTTACGGATACTCTCTGTATCTTCCAAAGCTTGGATTCAAGATCAGTCGTTTCTACAATCATAAAAATCAATTTAAATACTGGTATTGCGACATTATCGAAAGCACATTTGAGGAAAAACAAAATGCATGGTACTTTACCGACCTGCTGGTAGATGTGATCGTGAAACCCGATGGATTTGTAAAGGTATTGGATTTAGATGAATTAAACACAGCACTGGACGAGCAGCTCATTACACTGCCTCAGTTGCAAAAAGCCATTGCCCAGTTACATAATCTGCTACAAGTCATTTACAAAGGAGAATTCTCTGCCCTGACTGCAAACTTTATGGAAATGGTAGACAAACTGGAAAAAGAGAGACGGGTCAACCTGTAACCGCTCTCTTTTTCAGTCTGTTTTCTGATACTAAATATCTATTCCAAAAATGAGTCTGGTTTTCTCTGTCACGATAGACAAGCACGCAATGAACACCACTTACACACGAATGCTGATCTCTCTGCCGGAACTCTGATACCGTTCTAATATCACTCCGGCGGTGGTCAGCATCCGTTTGGATGCCCGGACACCCGATGTCTGGGCATATTTATCATCTGCGTAAATAATGGTACGAATGCCTGCCTGAATGATCGCCTTGGCACATTCATTACATGGAAACAAGGTCACATACAATTTGCACCCTTCCAGACTGCCGCCTCGGTAATTTAAGATCGCATTCAGCTCACTGTGAGTGGTGTAAAAATACTTGTTATCATAAGGATCTTCGCTCTCCCTGTTCCATGGAAATTCATCATCGGAACAGCCCACAGGCAGACCATTGTACCCAATGGAGAGAATCTTATTCTGAGGGCTGACAATACAGGCTCCTACCTGTGTATTAGGATCTTTGGAACGCATGGCAGCCAGTTTTGCCACTCCCATAAAATACTCATCCCATGAAATATAATCCTGTCTCTTACAAGACTGTACTTGTGACGGTGCCACTGCTTTTTTTACTTCTGCCTGTTCTGCCATATGCCTCCTTATTCTGCCTCAATCTGGGCAATTCTCTTGATATGACGCTCCTCGTTGGAAAATGGGGTATTTAAAAATGTATCCACGATCTTCACTGCCAGACCTGGACCTACCACTCTGCCTCCCAAACACAATACATTGGCATCGTTATGCTGCCTGGTGGCCTCTGCACAGAAGCAGTCCGTACACAATGCCGCACGAATACCTTTTACCTTATTGGCAGTGATAGAAATGCCAATTCCGGTTCCGCAGATCAGGATCCCCTTGTCACACACCCCATCTGCCACTGCATGGGCAACCTTTTTGCCATACTCCGGATAATCTACAGATGCGGTGCTGTAGCAGCCGAAATCCTCATAAGCATAGCCCTTTTCCTCCAGATACTTGATAATCTCCAGTTTCAATTCATATCCGCCGTGGTCACAACCAATTGCTATCATCTTCTTTACCTCTCTTTTTTGTTTACGAATTTACGTAAACGCTCAGTACCTTCACAGTTACGAGCAAAAATCCATTCCAAATCGACTTTGTCAATGGGATTTTTTCTTGCATCACTCGGGATTTTGCTTTGCAAAACCCTCGCAGAATCATGGTTCCTGAACAGTTACGAATTTACATAGATTTCCTTGTGTCCTGCCGCCTTGCGCAGCCGGTTCATGATGGCACTTCCCAAGTGATCATCCTGAAACCCTTCCGAATATATCACATCTACCCCCTCTGCGTCAAATGCTCGAAGGACTGCATACAAATTGTGGGCAATGCTTTCTTCACTGCTTCTGCTGCCTACAGATAATACACTGCCCTGCTTGTACAGTGCCTGTGTCTCATCTGTGGCAATGACGCCGCACCGTTTGCCTTTGGCAATAGCCTGATCCGTCAGTGCATTGATCCGTGCCACCACTGCCCGCTGTTCTCCTTCTACGATGGTCAGGGGTGCCTTCGGCGCATAGTGGCGATATTTCATGCCTGGTGCCTTCGGGCGAACGGTTTCATCTACCTGACGGGTCACTGCCGCATCTGTCGTCACTGGTCCGATGACCGCCTCTGCCATCTCCTTGGTCACATAACCGGGACGCAGGATCATGGGCACTTCTCCGGTTACATCGATGATGGTAGACTCTACCCCGATACCCACCGAACCGCCATCTAATATCCAATCGATCTTCCCTTCCATATCTTCCCACACATGCTCTGCTGTGGTAGGACTGGGTCTGCCGGACGTATTGGCACTGGGCGCCGCCACCGGTACACCAGCGGCTTCGATCAGTGCCTGTGCCACCGGATGATCCGGCAAGCGGATTCCCACCGTCTCTAACCCACCTGTGGTCTCATATGGAATATGGGCAGCTTTCCGAAAAATAATCGTCAGCGGTCCCGGCCAGAAGGCATCCATTAACTTTTTGGCTGTCTCCGGCACTTCTGCCGCCAGCTCATATACACTCTCCATCCGAGCAATGTGCACGATCAGGGGATTGTCTGAAGGACGCCCCTTGGCTGCATAAATCTTTTCTGCCGCTCCTGCATCCAATGCATTGCCCCCCAGGCCATAAACCGTCTCTGTGGGAAATGCCACCAGACCGCCTTCCCGCAGGACACGACCGGCTTCTGCCACTGCCGTTCCCTGTTTATCTGCTTTTTGCATTTTCGTTTTCATATTGATCCTCGTTTTGCATTCGTGGTTGCCATCCCTCTCTATCTTCTGATACAGAGAAACTGGTTTCAGTCTTATTTTAGCATAAAAAATATTCTATGAAAACCATAGCACAACAAAAAAGATGGCACATTGATTACGGTAACCTGGCACAAACAAAAGTCAGAACCAGTCATGCAACCAACATACCATCTTTTATCATGGATAACTTGTATTTATTTTATAAATTAGAATATTTCAGAATATACTCTTCCAACGATCTACCGGAGCGAATTCCCTCCTCCATCTCTCTGGCAGGACTATTTAAACTTTCTGCACGCCGATACAAAGGAGCAAGGAATTCCTCTTCCTTATAGCCGCGCTTTGCCAGACCGTCACTTGCCAGATGCAGTACCCGCTGTAACAACCCTGCAACCTGTGCCGGGTCTACAAACTCCGGCAGTTTTTTCTGGTTGAACAGCGCACGCAGTTCTCCGGCATGGTACCCATGTCCATAAATCACACGGTCCTCCTCCAGCAGCTTTTTCAACTCCGGCAGTTCCTCCATCAGTCCGGCATGGAATGCCGCTACCGTCAATGCTTCACTAACCGGCTGGCAACAGACACTGCGGAACTCCACCGTTCCTCTAAAGGTCAGGTCTTCAAATTTAAAAGAACGCAGATATGCCAGATCCTCCAGCTGTGGTACAAACACTGCTTTCCTGTACTCCTTGCCGTCAAAATACTCTCCCTCAATATGACTGCTTGTAAAATATTCTTCCAGTCTGATTGGAGGGAAATTGATATACTTTCCATCCCGCTCCACGCAATACATGCTCATGGATGCAATATATGCGCACATCTCCTCTGCATTGTGAATTTCCACCTCATACATGTCCACATTGTGAGGATTGATTCCATGCATACTGTTTTTCCAGAACCAGTCTCTGCTGCACAGCAACTCATGATTGACTTCGTTCCAGGGAGAATTGGCAAACAACAATGCCTTCAATGGCTCTAACCTGGAAAAAGTATTGATGACCTCCGGCAGCATTTCTTCCTCTACATCCATCTGCACCTGAGATGCACAGGAAAACATACCAAAATCCGGATGGGTATGAAACAGGATGACATTCTCATACGCCGGATACGCAGACAAATGGTGAAATAACATACGATACCGTTCCGATGCCACTGGCTCTTTCTTATTATACTCTCTGTAAGGGTTGACCCCCATACCGGTCAGGGTATGATGATGGGGACGAAAATAATCCTGTACAAATGAATAGTATGCCGTAAAACGCGCCCAGATAATGTGCAGATTTTCCTCCACTCCAAAAGAAAACTCTAAGGTATTGTAACTGCAATCATAGGACAACCCATCTCCTGTCTCCGGAGATTCCGCAGAATAAATATCGCCATTGTCATCCCTGTGGGTCTTTGTAAATTCAAATCGGTCAATAAATGCACCTGTCATTTCATGTACCAATGCAAAGTCCACCGGCTTTTTTTCCAGATTTACAATGGGCAGTTCTATCTCAATCCCCACTGCTTTCGTGCGCTTTCGCTTAGTTGGAACGATATACTTTTGGTAAATTGCCTGTTCCAGTTCTTTCATTCTGTACCTCCTCATTTTCAGACTTCTCCAGACAATTGTAAAATGCAGGATTTTGTCTTGCAAAATCCTGACAAATAGCGGTAACTAAACCGTTACTGAAATTCACTGTTTGGGGCAATCTTTTTGTATTGATTATATATTGTATTCATAGCTCATATCTGTAAAGTGAATGGTGTCGATGTACTCATTGTGATGGTTCTTTCCCCGATACTTTAACTGTCCATTCTGGAATACCTGCAGTGTAGTCAGGGGCAGTGGTTCCCATTGATCTTCTGTCAGTGGCACCGTTGCAATGCAGGTTCCTTCTTCTGTCTCCCTGCTGTACAGCGTATCTTTCATATTCACATGCACATACATCTGAGAACCATCGTAAATGATCAGGTTCAGCTTATTGCGGTAGGATAATGCAGAAATCATCTGCTCTACCACCCGGAATCGCTCAAAAGAATTCAATGCTGCTCCCTTTTTGGCAATGGTTGCATTCATCTGGTCAATCAAATACAGTAAAATTCGTTCACTGTCCGTATCTCCTTCCTGCTTCTTCCGATAAGGCATCAGCAACACGCCACTGAAAATGGTACCATTGTGAATCAGATGCCACTGTCTGCCGGAAGCATCTACCCGCACAAAAGGGTGGCAGTTTTTTGGGCTGATTCCACCTACGGTTGCTCTCCGAATATGTGCCATCACATTCTGACAACACACTGGCTGCTGTAAAAGGGAACTGACAAATGTACTTTCTCTTGCGGAAACCGGTTCTGTATAAAAACGAATTCTGCGGGGTCCATCTGCAGGAGAAAAATCAGCAATTCCCCAACCACTGGAATGGATGATGCTATGACGAAAAAACTCTGCCAGCTCTACACGGACATCTCTCTGCCTGACTCCAGTAAACCCAAATAATTCACACATAAACCCTCCCCCTTCATATCCTTCCAATTTTTTCGTAACTCAGGATTTTACCATGCAAAAATTTGTTATACAAAACCTTCGCAGAAGAATGGCTCCTGAACCGTTACTTGTTTTCTTCTATTTTCCACTGACTTCCCTCTACAGCTTCTTTATATAGAATACTTATCGGTTTTATAGGTAATATAATAACACCCTATTTTTACTTTGTCAATAGAAACTTGTTTGAATTTTCTTCTCGATTATACCAGATACTGTTCGAATAGAAAACCGTTTATACGAAAAAGATGCCCTGGAATTCCTTATGAATTCCAGAGCAATCCCTTTACTTTACTCCTACATTTCCATTAGTCTGCAAACATTGGTGTAGACAGATAACGTTCACCGGTATCTGGCAGAAGTGCCACGATGACCTTCCCTTTATTTTCCGGACGCTTTGCCAGCTCTGTTGCTGCAAATACAGCTGCACCGGAAGAAATACCTACCAGAAGACCCTCTATCTGTGCCAGTTTTCTGCCTGTGGCAAATGCATCTTCATTTTCTACTGCAATGATCTCATCATAAATCTCTGTATTCAGTGTATCCGGCACAAAACCTGCACCAATGCCCTGAATTTTGTGAGGACCAGGAGTTCCCTTGGACAGTACGGCAGAACTTGCCGGTTCTACTGCCACAATCTTTACATTGGGGTTCTGAGACTTCAGATACTCTCCCACACCAGTTACAGTACCGCCGGTTCCTACACCTGCTACAAAAATATCTACCTTTCCATCGGTATCGGACCAGATTTCCGGACCGGTGGTCTCACGATGGGTGGCTGGATTTGCCACATTGGTAAACTGGCTTGGAATAAAACTGTTTGGAGTGGCATCTGCCAACTCCTGTGCCTTGGCAATGGCACCCTTCATACCCTTTGCGCCCTCTGTCAGAACCAGCTTGGCACCATATGCCTTCAACAGATTTCTGCGCTCAATGCTCATGGTCTCCGGCATTGTCAAAATCACCTGATAGCCTCTGGCTGCTGCTACAGCGGCCAGACCGATTCCGGTGTTGCCACTGGTGGGCTCAATGATCACGGCACCTGGCTTTAACAGACCCTTCTTCTCCGCATCCTCAATCATTGCCTTTGCAATTCTGTCCTTTACACTGCCTGCGGGATTGAAGTATTCCAGTTTGCCCAGAATGATTGCTTCCAGTTCATTGTCTTCCTCATAATGCTTCAGTTCCATCAGAGGAGTTCCACCAATCAAATCTGTTAATGTGTCTACTATCTTGCTCATATTAAACCTCCTTTTGATTCCCAGTCCAATATTTTAAACCAGGTATTTTAAATCATTTATAGCCATTCAGTGTATCCACAGAATCGTGACTCCCGAATAGTTACAATCATTCCTATTTGTTTTATAGGTATTATACCATTTCGTGATTCATTTGTCTATCTATATTTGAAAGTTTTTTGTCGCATACAAAGTCAACGCAAATAGAGATATCCTGCATCGTCATTCTTATATAGAATAATCACTCCAGCTGCTATCCATCAACGGTTTGCAGCTGCCTCTTTTGATCAGACAGCCTTCCAGTTCCATCTTGACTGTATTTTTATGATTGCCTTTGATCCGGTCTACTAACAAATACACCGCAAACTTTCCCATCTCTTCTTTTGGCAAAGCTACCGTGGTGAGCATAGGTGTCGTATATTGTGCCTGCTCAATGTCATCACTGGACACCACAGAAATGGAAAAGTAACGATTCTTCGCCCTTCCAAGACATTTCAGTACCCCTATGGCAGTAATGTCATTGGCACAATAGATGCCGGTGGGAATGGCATCTGACTGAAGCATTTTTTTCATTGCCTCATATCCATCCTCTTCTGTTTGTCTGGTTTCCACCACATATGCCGGTTCGAATTCAACCTGGTGCCTGGTCAATGTGTTCATATATCCTCTGTAACGAGCTTCATTGTGACACTCTCCAATATATCCGATATCTGTGTGCCCCAGAGAGATCAAATGCTCCACAGCCAACTCTGCTACCTTGCTTCCGTCACAGGTCACTTCATCCACATCATGATTGGTTGGATTCCGGTTGATGGATACCACATTTTTAAACTTCTTTTTCAGCTTCACCAATGCTTCTCTGGCACATTTGCCGATGACTACCAATCCATCTATCCTGACATCACTTTCTGTTACCATATTGTCAATCAACTGATCCAGATTGACAGCTCTGCACTTTCGCTCGTTGGACAACACCGGCATATACCAGACATTAGAAAGAATGCAGAACTGACTGTGTATTTCTGTTTCTACGATGCGAAGCAGTTCTGAGAAAAAGGGATCTGTCTGGGGTGCTTCCGTTCTTGTCATCAAAACACTGATGGAGCAGGTCCTCTCATTGCTACTGCGCACGCCCATTTTCAGATTTCGTGCTGCCTCATTTGGCACATAATTCATATCTATGGCAGTTTTCCAGATTAAATTCCTCTTTTCCGGAGAGGAACAGCGGTAGTTGGGATTGTTCAACACCCGTGAAACCGTAGATTCGGAAACACCTGCCTTTTCCGCAATTTTTTTCAGTGTGGACATGGATTCCTCTCTTTCCTGCACTATGCCGGTCCAGCCAGCTACGGACTTCCTTAAATAAAATCTCCAAAGGTACTGCTGTTTCCGTTTGGTCCGGACACCTGTGCCACATATGCAACTGCTTTTTCCACAGACAATTCGGCATCTGTCATCCAGTCACTGTAGTAGGTACGATTTTCTGTGAAAACACTGGTATCAATATCTGCACTAACTGCAAACAATACCACAATACCTGCCTCATTCAAGTGGTAAATCACCTCTGCCGGATGATCCTGTGGTGACGGCACATACAGATACGTATGTCTGCCCATATTGTACAGCTGCTTTTCTACCTTTGCCACAAACGCTTCTGTAATGCCTGCCTTGCCCAGAGGGAACTCTACGGTAACGGCACGCTGTCCTTTCCAGCTGCTTCTGCTTTCCCGGTCAACCTGTTCTCTGGTACCGTTTCCCTTGTACTCTGACAACTCTGTGACCACACCACAGGCGGCGGTCATATTGGTGATACGGTCAATGAGAATCAGTTCTCCCATGGTCTTATGTCTGGCAAACAAATCCGCTGCCACACCATCCGCAAAAGTCAGTCGGCACACTGCAATTTCATTCTTTTCCAATCGGCTGGTCTGCTTTTCCTCACCGCTGTTTACATCGATGGCATATCGAATTTCTGTCACGGTACCCGGAATCTGCTTGGTGCCCAGCTTCACATAAAAATTCTTTCCGGCTTCCAGTGCCACATCATCCATCCACAACAGTGTGGCTTCTACCGAAGATACCACAGAAATACCTGCATCAATGGTCAGTACACAACCTCTGGATACATCCACCTCCCTGTCTAACTGAATGGTCGCCGGTTGTCCGGCAAATACTTCCTCCACACTGCGGTCTAACACGTGAATACTCTTTACATGGGCCTTTTCATTGCTTGGCAGTGTGGTCACTTCCGCGCCTACCCGTACAGAACCTGCTTCCACCTGTCCCTGAAATCCTCTAAAGGTATGGTTCGGCCGACACACTCTCTGTACCGGCATGTAAAATCCCTGTTCCTTGCTGTTTGTCTGAATGTCCACCTGCTCTAAGTAGGGCATCAATGCCGGACCGTCATACCAAGGAAGACGGTCTGACTTAGCAGTCACATTATCTCCCTCTGTAGCAGAAACCGGAATCACCACAATGTTCTCTAATTGCAGTTCCTCTGCCAGTTCCTGAATCTGCTCCGTAATCTCCTGAAAACGGCTTTTCTCATAATTCACCAGATCCATCTTGTTTACCGCAAATACAAAATACCGGATTCCCATGAGGGCACAGATTCTGGCATGTCGTCTGGTCTGCACCAGTACCCCCTGTCTGGCATCCACCAGAATCACCGCCAGATCCGCAAAAGACGCGCCTACTGCCATGTTTCTTGTATATTCTTCATGTCCTGGGGTATCTGCCACAATAAAGCTGCGGTTGTCTGTGGTAAAATACCGGTATGCCACATCAATGGTAATGCCCTGTTCCCGCTCTGCCATCAATCCGTCTAACAGCAGGGAATAGTCGATTCGTCCTTCTCTGCTTCCCACCTTAGAATCCAACTCCAGTGCCTTTTCCTGATCGGTGTACAACAGCTTGGAATCATATAAAATATGTCCGATCAGAGTGGACTTTCCATCATCTACGCTTCCACATGTAATAAATTTTAATAGGCTCTGCATTTTAGAAATAGCCCTCCCTTTTTCTTCTCTCCATACTGCCGGCTGCTTCATTGTCAATGACACGGCTGGTACGCTCACTGGACACGGCACTGAGCGTTTCCTCAATAATGGCATCCAGTGTATCTGCATCGGATTCCACACCACCGGTCAGTGGATAACAGCCCAGTGTACGGAACCGCACCTTTTTCATCTGCACTTCTTCACCCGGCAGTAAACGCATCCGGTCATCATCTACCATGATGATGTTGCCGTCTCTGTATACCACAGGACGTTCCTTTGCAAAATACAAAGAAGGAATCTCAATATTCTCCTGACGGATATACTGCCAGATGTCCTTCTCTGTCCAGTTGGACAATGGGAAGACACGTACTTCTTCTCCTTTGAACAATCTGGTGTTAAACAGCTTCCACATCTCCGGTCTCTGATTTTTCGGATCCCATGCATGGGCAGAATTTCGGAAAGAGAAGATACGCTCCTTGGCACGGGATTTCTCCTCATCTCTTCTGCCGCCTCCAAAAGCCGCGGTGAATCCATAGTGATCCAGGGCCTGCTTCAATGCCTGTGTCTTCATGATATCTGTATAAGCAGAACCATGGTCAAATGGATTGATGCCCTGTGCACGACCTTCCTCATTGGTGTAAACCAGCATTTCCAGACCATACTTTTCTGCCACATGATCTCTGAATGCGATCATCTCCTTAAACTTCCATGTGGTGTCCACATGCAAGAACGGAAAGGGCGGTTTCTCCGGGTAAAAGGCCTTCAAAGCCAGATGCAGCATCACCGAACTGTCCTTTCCAATGGAATACAGCATCACCGGCTTTTCACATTCTGCCGCCACCTCTCTCATAATATAAATTGCTTCTGCTTCCAATTCATCCAAATGTGTTAACTTTCCCACAATCGTTACCTCTCTGCTTTAATATTGATTTGACTCCTTTGCATTAACCTCTATAGTCTGAGTCTGCCCTGACGGGGCTGTGACCTTCCATGTGCGGATCGCCCCTTTCTTGCTGACGGAAAGGGTACTGCCTCTGCCCCCCATATCTGCCCCTAAGAAGAACTGGATGGCACCGGTGTGGCACTCTTTCAGGCAGGAGGTACACCCCCAGCAGTCCTTTTCTCTCCGAATGACTGCCCGGTTGTCTGCATCCCGCTTGATCAGATTGCCCGGACAGACCTCGATGCATCTGCCACAGCCCACACAGTTTTTCTGATTGATTCGTATACTCATAAGTTCTCTCCATTTCCTGTGGATTCTGTCTCAGACCGTATCCACACACCATCTGCTTCTGATAGACTATTGCAGTTCCCGATACAGAATTTTCAGTTCTCCGTCTTCCATACGGGAATTCACATATTTCAGCCAGTCATTGCTTTTTTCCGGATAATCCATATTTTCCGCAAAACTGTGCCAGCGTGTCTCCTGTCTGGCGCCTAAATGGGCAATCACTGCCAGACAGACGGTCAGCCGCTCTCTGATCTCATAAATCTGCATCAGATCATCCATATCTGCTGCGGACAGCTGTTCCAAATCCTTCTGCAATGCCGTGATCCGCTGCTTTGCAATGTCTAATCCGCTCTGGTTGAACTGGTATCCGGTGCTGATGCCTCCTGCATACTGATCCATAATCTTCTGCATGGTCTCCTCTAACTGCTCAATGGTCAGCAGGGAAGGCTTGCGGTTTAAGTAAGATTCATATTCTGCCAGCTTCTCTGCCTCTTCCGGAGACAATGCATCCTGCTCTGTATTCTGTGCAGATCCCGTTTCTGATTCTTCCTTCTGCTCTGCCAGAAAACGGATGATGGCTTCTGCCGCAATCTCTCCCTCTGCCAGTGCACCTGTCACATATTTCTGAGGGGCACCACCTGCCACATCTCCCGCAGCATACAACCCCTGAATGGTGGTGGCTCTGTCATCTTCCACCCAGTACCCACTGGCGGTATGACCGCCTACGATGTATGGCTCCGTTCCTTCGATCTCTACATTTTCCTCAGAAGGACCTTTTCCGGCTTCCAGCCATTTCAGTGTCTGACTGGGTGCCATATTCAGGTATGCCTTATATAAATCCTGCTCCTGCTCTTTGGAGATGCCCTGTGTCCGCAGGTAACAGGGACCCCGTCCCTGTCTGTTTTCCATGACAGTGCCATATACACGCTCCGAGGTGGCAATGCCGTACTGGGTCTCGTATACCGTTCCTTCCCCATTCACCTGCTTTGCGCCTACCCCCTGTGCAATGGTTCCCGTAGGGGCGATGGTGTCCTTACAGCGCAGGGCAATAAACCGCATCTCAAAAGTGGTCATCTCCGCACCTGCCCGAATGCCCATGGCATAGCCTGCGCCGGTGTTAAAAGGCGGATACCACATCTTATGTCTGGAAAAGCCCGGATTGTTGGGCCGGTACAGTCCGGCTGCTCCACCTGTAGCAATCAGCACTGCCTTAGCCTCCAGTATGTAACACACTTCTTCATTGACATCAAATCCATAGGCACCATAGATTCGATTGTCCTTTACGATATAATCGGTAATGTTCACATGATTCAATATCTGCACATTCTCCTGGGAAGCTGCCGCCTCTGCCAGAATCAGCTTGATGTTCTCTCCATTGATCTTGATGTTCCGGTTTCCTCTTGCCACATACCGCCCCTGCTCATCTTTCAGAATGACCAGCCCCAACTGCTCCATCACTTCTGTCACATGATTCAGACGCTGTGACATAGACAACAGCAGATCCTCTCTCACAATGTGGTCTGCATCCTTCTTGGCATATGCCACGTAATCCTCCGGCTTTCGCCCTTCTGTGATATAAGCATTGATGGCATTCACCCCTGCCGCCAGACAACCGCTGCGTTTGATATTTGCCTTTTCTGCAACCAGCACAGATAAATGAGAGGCCTTTCCCAGGGTATATGCCGCAAAACACCCTGCGGTTCCCCCTCCTATGATCAGTACATCTGTTTGTTTCCGTCTTACTTCCATCTTTGTATCTCACCTTTCTGTAGCTGTTGCGTCACTCCTGTGATATCACAAATGACAGCGTATGCAGATTCTGTGTGGATTCTGTAATAGACAAAACCCATCTGTTTGATATGATATTAATCGATTTTCCTATGATTTGTCAATCACATAAGAGGGGTTGTTTTTGCAAACGTTTGCATGATAACGCAAAAAAACTGCAAAACCACTGCCATTTTGCAGACAATGATTTTGCAGATGTTTCTATTGTCTAAATATCTATGTATATTTTTACTGTTCCGACAGGTTTTTCTGTCCCTGTACCACATGGGCAATGATCTTTCCTTTGTCAAAGCGGAATACCTCATCACAAAGGATGGCGATATCCTCATTGCTGTGGCTGGCAAGCACCACTGTCTTTCCCTTCTCCCGCTGTGCCAGAAATACCTTCCGGATCTCATCCACACCGTCATTGTCCAGACCGGACAATGGTTCGTCTAACAGCAGGATATCCGGGTCTTCCATCAGTGCCTGGGCAATACCCAGACGCTGGCGCATCCCCAGTGAATAGGAACCTACCTTCTTCTTGCTGTCCGGATCCAGACCTACTGTGGAGATGGCACCCCGAATCTGGGCATCTGTGATCTTCCCCCGGATCATGGCCAGCAGCTGGAGATTGCAGAAACCGGAATACTCTGACAGAAATCCGGGACTCTCAATGATAGCACCCACCTGTTGTGGCATCTCCATGTCCTTCCACAACAGCTTCCCGTCATAGGAGATGGTACCCTCTGTGGGACGGACAAATCCCAGCATATGTTTGAGCAGCATGGTCTTGCCGGAACCATTTCTGCCTACCAGTCCGTAAATCTTTCCCGGCTCCAGTGTCAGGTTGATGTCGTCTAACACTGTGGCAGTTCCAAACTTTTTTGTAAGATTTGTAATCTGAATCATCTTGCTTTTCTTCCAATCATTCTTCTCGTTTTTTGATGGTATCATTTCTTTCCAAATTTCTTACTTTTATTCTCATGCGGGACTTGGATAAAAGGTTTTGATACTGCCGCCTACCCGGGCATCTAAGATCAAGTACCCCTCAGAAGTAGAAGCTCCTCTGGCAATGAAGCCTTCCGACTGCCACAATGTCTCATCGGACTCTTTCGGCCGGAAAGAAATCTTCCAACAAGGTACCACACTGGATGTGGTCATCTCGTCATCTCTGGCGTAAGGATTTTCACAATAGACCAGTTCATATCCGGTCACTTCCACCAAACTATATGGCATACCATACATCTGAAACAGATTCACGGTCTGCGCTTCTGCCTCTTCTTCTGTGATCACCTCTACTTCCTGCCTGCTGACTTCATGGAATACCGGCTCCATAAACACATCACACAAACCATACTTTGGACTGTAGACCATATAGCAGACACTGTTCACATCTACAAACGCCATGTCAGCATCTACATCTACCAGTTCTCCATTTCGGTAAATCACCAGATACGCCCCTTCCTCTTCCTGCCATGTATCCTGTCCTTCCTCTGGTGAAGAAATCCCCATCAGATTTCCAAATTCAGGGTCTAAGGCATAGATACGCTTCTCTGTATAATCATATCCCACCGCTTCCATGACACGATCACATGCCTGCTCCGCTTCTTCCTTCCCTCCATTGGGCAATTCTTCTTCCGGAAACAAGCTTTCCAAACGCATATCCTGTAACATCACTGCACCCCATCCAGATGCGGTCAATGCCTGATAGCGAATGTGATAAGGTGGTTTTGTATATCGAAACTCTTTCTCTGTATAAAAGATCAGTCCTGCCCCATCATCCGTAGCATACACCCACGCATTTCCCTGCTGCTCTTTTTCGTATGGATCAGTTCCAAATATGGCTTCTGCCACTGCCTCTTGATCCAGTGTCTCTGCTTCTAACTGTATCTCATAATAGGCCTGCTCAGCATCCTCTTTTCCAGAACTGGTTTCTGTTTCCTCCTGATGATCTGACTGTGTGACACTTTCTGCCACAGACGTATGCTCCGTCACCTGTATCGATCCACCCGTACTCTGCTGTACAGTGCTGGCTGTATGACACGCCGCACACAACAGACTGATGGTCAACGCCATTCCGATTGTTCGTTTTTTCATACCGTTCTCTTCTCTCCTTTTTGATACACAATTTCTTTAGGCAATTGCGAAACTCTTTCATCAGACCGGAAAACATCCTGTATATCAGAAAGCTTTCCCTTTTACAACTGGGTCAGCAAAATATCCATCTTCCTAGACTTTCTGGCAATCAGGAAAATCAGCAAGGCTGACAGTCCCAATCCGGCTGCAACAATATACGGTATGGTCAGCATCCCCACTCCACTGTATTTCTGCACATTTTCTATGCTGCTCCAACTGACCGGAGACAAAAGCAAATCAAACATATTATAAGATGTCTGAGTATACCGCAATACCGGATCTAACAACACCAAAAATACTGCCACTGCTACTCCCGGCCAGGATTTACCGGAATACAGATTGATGCAGTAGATGAGTAGCCCCAACAATACCATCACCAGCCAGGATACCAAAAAGGTATACCAAATCGCTGTTTCCGGCGTGGTATTGAGAAGCAGAACTGGCGGCAACGAGATACCAGTAACGATCTGTAAATAGACGTCCGGTGGGCTGTCAAACGCTGTCATGATGCTCTCTCCCCATCCCTGCCCGATACTGGCACAGGGAAGGGCAATCAGTGTGGAGATCACAAACAGTTCCAACATATAGCAGAAACTACCTGCAATCACATACAGTACTTCTCCTAACCACCATCCGCTGCGATGACTGCGTAGGATAAGAAAATACTTATGTTCATCCAAAAAAGGTGCATTACAAAACAGAAAGATCGTACCAAAAAACAACAACACCTTCAATAATCCATTGGCATTCATGGCATCTGCAAACAATAACGGTAACAAAAACAGGGTGTTTTTTTGATGATGTACCACTGCATAAACAGGCAGTTTGCCAATATACACACAAATCAACAAAGCCGACAACACCAGCAGTACCAAAATCCGGTCATTTTTCCGCCATTCTGCCAGATTCTCTCTGGCAATCACCCATGCCGCTTTAAATGTTCCCATTACATCCCCTCCTGATCATGGCACGATATAGTCCCCATCCACACAGAGCAGTCAAGGTACCGAAAACCAAGATCCCATATCCATATTCCACCAGAAAACTGTTTGTTCCCAACACCCCCACACCAGAACTAATGTACCACAGATTGATTACCGCAATCTGTGGTACAGTTGTCAATGCATACAACACATAAAACGCAATAAAAGGAATGGCAACCGCCACATAACGGCTTGGCCGATATACTGACAGCCACATACTGAGCGTGGTCAAAAAGACAACAAACATGGCAAACAGCACCGCCCACAAGATCACCACCAACCACGGAACAGATGATGCTGCCAGAATGTGCATATATCCAAATGCACCATCATGTAATCCCCACTCATTCACCAAAGGCATAATGGGAAGCATAACAATGACAAACAATAAGAACCCCAAAACAGTGGCTGCAACCACCGCCACTGCATTCATCAATACCTTTGACAGACAATACTGCCGCAAATCCATCCGACAAAGGATCATGCGGCTATAATGGGAACTCAAATCATCACTGACCGTAAAACAGGAAATGGCTGACAACATGACCACCATCACTGTCTTAAACCGGTCAAAAATCAAGATTTCTTCCATTCCGCTCAAACTACAAATGGTTCCATACTCCAGATCATATGTAAAACAGGCTTTGATGTCATCCAGATCACAAATCACCATTAGAACCGGAATCAGCAGTACCACGATCCAAAACCGCCAAGTACAAAAGTTCCGTTGAAAATCCGTTTTGAAATATTGTTTCGTACTGAAAAGCAACTCCATTCTCCATTCCAATCATCTTATTTTCGGTTTCAAAAATCAGGGCTGGGATAAAACGTATTAATACTTCCTCCCACCCTGGCATCTAAAACCACATATGCTTCCAAGGCAGAATCCCCTCTGGCAATAGAGTTCTCTGCTTGCCACAATACCTCTTGTGATTCCTTTGGTCGAAAAGAAATCTTCCAGCATGGGATCACACTTGAAGCTGTCATCTCACTGTTTACAGAATAGAAATTCTCACAATAGACCAAATCATATCCTGTCACTTCCACCAAGTGATATGGAATACCATACAGTTGAAATAATGCCACCGTCTGTTTTCTTGCTTCTTCCTCTGCAATCACGTCAACAGTCTTTCGACTAACCTCATGAAACACTGGCTCCATATTGATATAGCACAATCCATATTTAGGACTGTAAATCATGTAACACATCGTCTGCATATCTGCAAAAGCCATCTCTTCTTGTACATCTACTAACTTTTTATTTCGATACACCAGAAGATATGCCCCTTCATCTGATTCCCATGGCACCAAATTATCATAGCTATTGTAAAAATCTGTTTGTGATGGTGCTGGCACAGCCATTAAGTTCCCAAGATCAGAATCAATTGTGTATATACGCTTTTCATCATATTGATATCCTATTGCATCCATAATCTGATCACAAACCTGCTCTGCTTCTTGTTTTCCTCCATTGTCTAATTCTTCTTTCGGGAACAAGCTTTCCAATCTCATATCCTGCAACATAACAGCCCCCCAAGGAGATGACACCAGAGCATTATACCGTACATGATAGAGAGATTTTGCATACGTAAAATATGTATCCGTATAGAAAATAATACCTGTGGATTCATCTGCCAAATACACCCATGAACCATCTGAATCCTCTTTTTCATATACCTTGGTTCCAAATACTGCCTCTGCCACCGTCTCCTTATCCAAAGGCTCAGCCTCTAGCTGTATCTCATAGTATTCCTGCTCAACAGAAGGTACTTCTAACATTGTTTCCTCTATCTGGTTGTCCGTCCCAATGGTTCTTTCCGTAGATACCCCTGTTTCTTTCACTTCTTGATCCACAGCCATTTTTTTATTATATCCAGTGTTACATGATGTACATAACATTCCCAACACCAGCATGATTTCAACTGCCTTTTTTCTCATAATAATTTCACATTTCCCTTAATTCAACATATATTTACTAACTCCACACATATGCAGTTCAATCTATAAATTTTATGATTGCCACATACGTTGGTGTACAACAGTTTCAATCACTCTTATTTGTACAGATAGCAAAACTTATTTCAGTTCACTAGATAAATTGAGTGACAGGGTAAATTGTTGGGAATACTATATCCCAACTCGCCCATGCCGCAACGAAAACTCTATTGGGTTACATTCCCAGTGCAAATCTTTCCCCATTATACAGAAAACGTATTCGTACTGCAACTTATTTTCAATGAACGACCACTTTTTTTCACAAACGACAACTGAGCTCTATCTAGTTACACGCTTCTTCTCTCCATCATGTCCAATAGGAACTTTTGGTACTGTATTCTCACCCTGTTCTTATATCTTCTTCCCAAAGGAAGTGGCATTTTCAGTTCATCCAATATGACTTCTGTAACCCGAATCTCTTTTACATGCAGTAAATTCACAAAATAAGACTTATGATTCGGACAATAGAGGTATGTGCCACCCCCTGTTCCCACGCTTTCATACTCTGTGTCACCAACTGTCCTTTTTTCAAGTCTTTCGTATATAATATCGTATACTCCCCGTTTCCCTGGATATACTGCACATCCTCTGCGTATATGATTTCTTCACGCCTTCCATTTTTATAATGTATCCGTGTTTCTTTTTCCAGTCCATCAGACACCTTCTGTAGCCACATTTTCAGTTCTGCTTGTTTCACTGGCTTGTTCAGAAATCCAACTACATTGAAACCAAACGCTTCCTGCATCACTTCTGCATGATTGGTCACAAACAAAATCCTCTTCACATTCCGTTTCTCTTCCAACACGTTTTTTACTGTAATCCCATCTATGTCTCCCATTTCGATATCCAAAATCAACAAATCCACTTCTCCCAGCTTTCCATTTAAGCAATCCTGAAGCAAGTCCTCTCCTGATACATAAGACATACATTCGTAAACCTTCTCATTTTCCTGAAAATACATCTCTGCAATCTGTCTGATCTGTTGTATATATAGTTCATCATCGTCACAAACCACAAGACGAATACATCGTTTGTCCATTTCCCATTCCCCCATTTTTCCAAATGATTCCAATCCTTCTTTTTATAAAGCACGATTCTTATATGTCGCATATTTCATTGAAAATTCATACAGAACATTATTTTGTAGTATTTCTTACTTCCATAACAATCCAATCAATTCTGCAATTTTCAAACTGTTATTTTTCCCTACATACAATATGACGATAAAAATTTGGATTGGTTACACTTTTTCCTGTTTTTCCATATATCAGCGATATAAAAAATCTGCAAAACCACTGCCATTTTGCAGGCATATGATTTTGCAGATGTTTCTATCATTCAACTATTCATGTATGTTTTTTACTGTCCCCACCTTTCCCGCAATGCTTTTCCAAGCCTGACAGACAAAGGAATGGTGGTTTCGTCTTGCAAGACAATCTCATGGGCATTCCAGTGGATCTCTTTGATATAATCCAGATTCACAAGATACATCCGGTGGCATCTGTAAAACCGTTCGTCCAACATTTTCTTCACTTCTTTCAGATTACCACAAAAATCTATGATCTGATTTTTTCCATATAATGTCACTTTCTTGGATACATGGGGAGAAACCTCAAAATAAAAAATATCTTCATAGGGAATCTGCCAAAGTTTGCAACCAGACTTTACCCTGAAATGGTGCGCCAAATGTTCCACCTCCACACTCTGATTCAACTGGCCCACATGTGCCAGACATTGTCCCACTCTTTGTTTCAAATCTGTACACTCCTCTTTCACAATAAAATCCATGGCTTCTACCTTATAATAAAATGTCATATGGCTCATCTCAGAGTGGGTTGTGACAAAGATAATAAACGCTCTGGGCTGGTGTGCCCGAATTTCCACTGCCAGATCCAATCCATTGATTTCTGCCCCTAAATCAATATCCAGAAAATAAATTCCCGGCTCATTGCTCTGTTCCATCTGATCCAGAATCTGCTTTGGATGGTCTGCAACCATCTCCACTTTCATGTCCAACTGTTCTTCCTGAATCACTGCCTCAATTGCAGCTACCATCCTGTCCAATTGTTTCTGGTTGTCTTCACATACATATATTTTCAGCATATTCCCTCCACTTCCTGCTGCGATCCATCTGCCTGTTCCATTTCATGTCTCGTATCTGATATTCCATTCCAAATCGACTTTGTCGTTTGTGTTTTTGCCTACAAAACTCAGGATTTTGCTTCGCAAAACCTTCGCGGAATAGTGGCTCCTGAATAGTTACATAACTTCATATATTTGAGAAACACAAGAAACAGGACTGCTTTTTCACATCCTGTTCCTTGTATTTCTTCTCCATATCATCCTGTATTTTCTTCCGTAAAATCAAGACTTTTGATCCCTCGTAATGGATGAAGGGATTTTTACTGTGTTGAACCGAAATCCCTTGCCTTCCACCACAGACAAATCCTTGTATACACAAAATATCCAATCCATGCGCCACTGCAATTGAACACCAAATCATCAATATCCATATATCTGCCGGAACAATATTCCAATCCTTCTATGATGCCTGCCATGACCAGAGAAATCAGAAGCACTTTCCACCAGTTCCAGCGGTACTTAGAAAAAGAAACCGGCAGAAAGAAACCAACTGGTGCAAACAATATCACATTATACCCCATCTGTGCAATGGAAACCACCGGATTTTCTATCAACGACTGCACACTGTAAAAGACAGGAACCAAATTAGGTTCCATAAAAAATTTAGGAAAACCATCCACAAACACTTTGTAGGCATCCGTCAAAAACACAATCCCAGCCAGACTTGTCAGAAGCAGGAATCTGCCTCCCCACTCCAAGTAGCTTCCTTTTTTCCGGAGAAACAAACAAAGAATAAACCAGATGCCCCATATGAGTAACGCAATCTCCATAGAGGGCAATAAATAATGATTTAATGCACCAATGATATCCATCATTTCAACCCCCTTTCAATACCTTTTTTCTTTAGAATCATGTACCTACCATCTGATCTGCTTATCACTTCGCGTCCAAGTGCTTCAACGCAAAGCATCCAGCGATTCCATAAATCAATATTCCACCAAGGCTCATACAAATATTTTGAATCCATTCACCTGCATTGAAATTTAATGTCTGCAGATAGAGCAGCTGTTCGGAAATCAGCATTCCACTTATCAGCCGACTGCCTATCGGAATAAAATCCACTAGAAGGCTCAAAACATTGGTCAGTATCACATATGATACAATCAATACAATTTCATTTCTGCAAATAATCATCAGCAGATCCACCAGCACTGTATTGTGTACAAGAATCAACAGTGCCAGAATACACGAGCCAAGATAGATTTGCCAGTCATACACACCGATTCCACGATCTGTTACGAGCATACTCACTATAAAATATATAGCTATGGAAACCACAAATATGGTCACATTCACAGCCAGCTGAACCACCAGCTTTCCCAGATAAATGTCTGTCTTTTTATGAATCACACAGATATTCTTAATGGTGTGATATCTATATTCCTCATACAGATTAAATTGAAACACGATCGTGACCGGCAGAATATACCGAAGCATTCCGATCAAACATCTGAAATTTGCACCAAATGAGTCTACATGATAATAAAATCTGAAAAACAGCCCGATTGTGACCAGAATTCCAGGAATGAGTACCGCTGCAATCCGATAACTTTTATTAAATCTTAATCTATAAAATTCACCCTGAATCATTTCTTTCATCTGCTACCACGCACCAATCCATATGCATATTCCCTCGTTGTCAGAACGTATATCCCCCAACCCATGACCACGTATAGGAGTTCTGAAATAAGTGTACAAAGTATGGCATTTGCAGTCAGTTCATGGCTGTACAGATATCCAAGTTGTACCGGCATCAGAAGGATCCCTGCCAACTGATTTTCATTTCCATGGCCCGCAATGAGAAAGATCAGTATAAGCTGTATCACAACATAATAATACAGAATGACTGTTACCATTGCAGATTTGATCTTCAGGAAAACGATATCCATGATAAACACAGCCGCCACGTAGGCAGGAATGGAAATCACTATTTTTATGACTGCATGTTTTAACAGTTCCATATCAATCCCTGTGCCATACTGCATGATAACCGCCGCACCAATCAGAACAAGTAAGAAATAGGCAAACAGCACCATCGCCTTGACCAGCTGCACCACTGCTTTCCATTGCAGTACCTTGTCTATTTTATAATTCAGAGCCTGCTGGTTTTTCAGTGTACCTGCTGAAATTTCCTCAGAAACGATGGAAAGAACCAAAATAACTGCTACAAAAGCACCCAGCGTTACAAAATCCAGATTATGACAGACAAACTCCAGACTTACTGCATCTCTTGCCATGTAAGCCACTCCCAGTATCATGATTCCCATGAGCAGGGATATGATCACTGCGATTCGATTTCTGCAGATCTTATACAGTTCTGCTTTCATAAATCTTTTCATTTCACGCCTCCTTTCTGATCAGATCAATGAAATACTCTTCCAGTGATACTGTGTTTCTTCTTATCTCATCTACCCTCACTTCATGCCTGATCAACAGCTGGCTGATATTTCCTACCGTGCAATCCTGACCTTCAATCATCAGCTTATTGGCATCGATTCTTCTGACTGCAATTTCACGGTTCAATTCCTTTATCACCCTTACAGCCCTTTCCCCATCATCCACCTCAACATAGATTTCATTTGGTGTTTCTCTCTCCATATCTTCTGCTGTGATTTCCTTGATCATTCGTCCCTGATCAAGGATTCCAAATCTGTTGGCCATCTGTGACAGCTCCGTCAGAATATGGCTTGAAATGAGAATGGTTGTGTGTGAGGTTCTGTGCTTCTTTAAGATCAGCTCCCGTATCTCCCTGATCCCCTCTGGATCCAATCCATTGATTGGTTCGTCTAAAATCAGAAGCTCTGGATCTCCCAGAAGTGCAAGTCCTATTCCAAGTCTCTGCTTCATACCAAGCGACAAATGTTTAAATTTTTTATGACAGGCGTCTTTTAACCCGATTTCTTCTATTGTTTGGTCTACACAGGTCTGATCGGATATTCCCTTGAGTATTCTGTAATATTCCAAATTTTCCTTCACGGTCATATATGGATAAAAAGCAGGATTCTCTATCAGTGCACCGATCCTCTTTTTCCGGATCAAATTTTCCGGTATGTGGATGCTCCCCTGGTCTGGCGCAAGCATCGAAAGAATCATTCTCATCAGAGTGGTCTTTCCTGCGCCGTTCTTTCCTACCAGACCGTATATATCCCCTTTATTGACTGTCATACTGATATGATCAATGATCTGCTTATTTCCAATCTTCTTATTTACATTGTCAATCTGTATTATCTGTTCCATCTATCTATCTCTACTCCTCAAAATTATAATCTGCTTTACAGTCCTCATTTTACTACAAAAATTTTACTTGTTTCACTTTTGTAATAAACAGGCGTTTTTGCGCCTTAAGCGTTTCTTTTCCCTTCCTTTTTGTAAAAAACAGGCATTTTCTCTATCACCTCTACCCATAGGATAATACAATTTCCCATTGACAAGTTTCATTATATATCTTACAATAATCATGATGAAAAACATGGTAAATATGCAGAGTCCCCTTTTTCTATTACAGGATGCACTCTGTATTGATCAAACTGATCTTGAAAAGGAGTTTTTGTGTTACATTTATATATTTGTGAAGATAATGAATTCCAGAGACAACAACTGGTATCCACGATAGAAAAGATCATATTAATGGAGAACTTTGATTTGACTTTGAAATGTGCCACAGCCGATCCTGATGAATTATGTTCCGTTGCCTCCTCTGCCGATGACACTGGACTATATTTTCTGGATATCGATTTGCATGCAGAGATAAACGGTCTGGAGCTGGCACAGAAAATCCGCCAATTTGACATGCGTGGTTTTATTGTGTTTGTCACCACCCATTCCGAAATGTGCAGCATGACTTTTTCTTATAAAGTAGAAGCCATGGATTTTATTGTAAAAGATGACATAGAAAATTTACACGAAAGAATCTTACAATGCATCCAGAAAGCGTATGAACGATACAGTTCCCCAAACAATCAGACCCAACCGGTTTTCCGTATCATCACCAGGGACAGGGAGCAGTGCATTCCTTATGACCATATTTTGTTTTTTGAAACAACTGCCAATGCGCATAAGGTATTGTTACATACATATGACGGATTCATGGAAATCCCCGGTCAGCTGAAACAACTAGAGCACCAACTATCCAGTGACCCTCGCTTTTGCAGATGTCATCGATGTTTTCTTATCAACTGCGATCATATTCTGCATATTAACACGAAAACACACATGGTCACACTGGATAACCAGGAAGCATGTCTGGCATCCTCAAAAGGAATCAAATTATTACTGCACCACCCAGACAGCCCATAATTTTTTGATTGATCAGAACAAATACGACATTTTATTAGATAGGTATAGGTATTCCATATGACTCTTTTTACGAATTTTTTTACCAGTGCATGGATTCCCCTTGCACTTGGCATTTTTCTATATCACCCGAAACGTGGCAAGAAGTTTTATGTAGGACTCGGTTTGATTTTTGCTGCTTTGTTCCTTATCGCCAATATTGCCGCCAATGAACTGACCCTACTGGTCAATGTTCCATTTATGGCACTTGTCTTTTATTTTGTCATGGGATGCCGCCTGATCGAACTGATTTATATTCCCATTTCCTATATATTGATTGTTTTGTGTGATTATGGAATAGAATCATTGTGTCTGACCATTTTTCCAATTTCAACTGAAACAATGCTATACGAATATCCGTATAGCTTTTACTCTGTTTTATTGATCACTGTTTTAGTCACAATATTGGCTGTTGGAGGGCGATTTGTCATTGAATTTTTGTAACTGTTCAGGACCATTGTTTCGACCGACTCCTGATATATGTGCAAAACAGAGAAAATAAAATTTCTCATTTTGCTGTTTTGCATTGTGATTACAGAAGTTATCCACTATCAGTAACACAGATGTGAATCCATTCTGTA